>CAZGGZ010000001.1:0-86175 GCA_964525415.1 uncultured Rikenellaceae bacterium
ATGTTCACTTTTCATGAAGTAAACGGTAAAATAGTTGCCGAGCTTACAGATAACGGCTTGATCATCAATAAGGTCCAGGATGCTATTGACCTTCTGGGTGAGCTGGGTTCAGAGGGATGCAGCAGTATGATAATTTATGAGAATAACCTGAGCAAGGATTTTTTCGATTTAAAGACCCGGCTTGCTGGTGAGATCCTTCAAAAATTTTCAAATTATCATTTTAAACTGGCAATTATCGGCGATTTCTCAAAATACACCAGCAAGAGCCTAAATGATTTCATACGTGAATCAAACAGGGGCAGTCTGATCTGTTTTGCAGATGACCTGCAGTCAGCCCTTAAACATATCTGATACTCATTAAAACCTACAGGATGAAGAAATATTTTTTACTGATCGGAGTCATCATTTTTACCGGCTGCGCAGAATCAAAGGTTCCTGCACCGGAGAAACCGAGGACTATAATAACTACTGATGGTGAGGTTGATGACATGGATTCGTTTATCCGTATGCTGTTTTATGCCAACGAATTCAATATTGAAAGCCTGGTTTATTCAAGTTCAATGTGGCACTATTCGGGCGATGGCAAGGGGACACCCTTCATCTCAGAAATGCCTATGACAGAAAAAATGTTCGGGCAGAGAACTGACCTTCGATGGCCGGGAACGACATGGATGGAAGAGATGATAGACAAGTATGCTGTTGTTTATCCCAATCTCCTGAAGCATGATAAACAATATCCTTCTCCTGATTACCTGAAAAGCGTAATAAGGATCGGAAATATTGAATTTGAAGGAGAAATGTTGAAGGATACTGAAGGCTCTGACTTTATCAGGTCTGTTCTGCTTGATGATAATGCCGAGCCTGTTTATATCCAGATGTGGGGAGGTACAAACACTGCAGCAAGGGCTCTCAGATCAATAGAGGACCAGTTTAAGGGAACTCCGGTATGGAATGACATTTACAAAAAAGTATCTGATAAAACTATCATGTATCTTATTATGGACCAGGATGCCACATATAAGAAATATGTTGCTGTCAACTGGCCGGATATAAAAGTAATTTATAATTCAACACAGTTTGGGAGCGTCGCTTACTGGTGGTACAGGACGGTGCCTGAGGAATTGCATAAATACCTTAACGGACAATGGTCTTCGGAAAATATTCTTTTCAATCACGGACCGTTGCTGGAAGCCTACTTTACCTGGGGCGACGGCAGGCAAATTGCGGGAGATCCCGATCATACACACGGATTACCGGATGAGGCAGCCAGAAACGGAAGGGCAAAGTATGATTTCCTTTCTGAGGGCGATTCACCGTCATATTTTTACCTTCTGAATTTTGGAATAGGAAGCCCTGAGGATCCTTCCTGTGGCGGGCTGGGCGGCAGGTTTGTTCAATCAGCCGTAACGCCCTCAAGATGGGAAGACGGAAGAAATGTCACTGATATGAATCCTTACTCAGGTAAGCCTGAACCGTCTTATCCGCAGGTAAGATGGATCGAGACGCTTCAAAATGATTTTGCTGCACGGGCCGACTGGTGTGTAATGGATTATGACAAAGCTAACCATGCTCCGGTTGTGAAACTCAAACACTTATACAACCTTTCAGCAAAACCTGGCGAGAAAGTTCGTCTTAGCGGAACAGCAACAGATCCTGACGGCAATCAACTGAAATATTTATGGTGGCAGTATAAGGAGGCAGGTACTTTTACTGAATCTGTCAATATTGAAAATGCCGGTAATAAGAATATTTCAATAGTTATTCCTGCCGGTGCTGAAAAAGGCAAAACAATACATATGATCCTGCAGGTTACTGATGACGGTATACCCTCTCTTACAAGGTATCAGCGTGTTATTATTACTGTGATCTGATATTATTCCATTACCAGCGGGAAATCATGCCCCATTGAAAAGGTGCTCGGGAATTGCTTATGCCTGATAAGGTTGTATGATACTTCCGGGACCTGGTCGTCGATGTATGATTTTATCTCATAAACAGTGATCTTCGAATCAGCAGGAGCACCGTCAGCTTTTCCGTTCAGCGCTTCAAGAAGAACATAGGTGAATACGCCGTGTCCGAGGCTTTTTATCTCGGCTGACTGCTGTTCGCTTTCCGATGACGCCATTACATGCACACCCGAGCTGCGCGAAAGCTGTGCAAGGGCCTTTTCCTCGGAGGCACCCCTCATTGCCAGTGTCTCGACAGAGCTTCCTGAATGACAAGCATCTACAAAAACAACCTGCTTCAAAGCCGGCAACATCCTGAATTTCTCCTGTAATTCATTGACGCGAAGCGCATTCTGAAGCTTATCCTGCTGATATAATCCCGTTATCTCAGAGGTGATGAAATAAAAAATCCCCCCTTCAGTGCTTCCGTGCCCTGCATAAAAAAATACAAAAACATCCTCTTTCTTCATCACTTTGCTTATCTCATCAATTGCTGAAAGTATTTTTACTTTGGTTGCATTCTCGTCAAACAGCGTATAGGAGTGTATCCTGTTAAAGAGCTTTTCTCCCTTTGCGTTCATAAATGAAGCGAATGCCTGGGCATCAGGACGGGCATATGCCAGAGTAAGGTTTTCGTTCTGGTATTTATTTATGCCCACACTCAGCATATAACAATCGCAGCTCTTCTGTAATCCTTTATAAATAAGGTTGATGGTTTTCTGTTCTGATTCTATATCCCCGTTACTGAAGGCAGATACTGAAATCTGGTTTTCCCCCGGGACAAGATTCAGGTCAAATGTTTTCGTAGTGTACTGACCTTCCTTTGTCATCCGCCTGAGATCCGAAGCGTCTACTTCCTGCCTCTTTCCGTTATGCATTACTTTGAACTCCATAACTCCGCCACCGTTGTTGGTCACTTTTACCATAAATGATGCAATGGAGCTTTCCATTGATGATCCGTTTTCCGGGAGGATAATCTCAATTCCGGGAGGCGGTGATTTTTCAATAGCCTGGATAATGTTCTGCCTGAACATGGCAGTATTGTCCCCAAATGCTTCAGTATACAATCCCGGACGGTAAAATTCATTGAAGAACTGGCTGATGGAATAGACTTCCGTTCCCTTCACGAAAGAAATTGAATTAAACGCGCCTTCTGAAGCATCAAAATAACCGTGAGGATTCTTTATGAACCAGTCATTTTCATTCAGGAAAACCATTGACACAATTTCCCTTCTGCCTGGCAGATCCCATATCCTTACAGTTCCATCACGGCTTCCTGAAATAACATGCTGAAGATCCTTTGTGATGTTCACATCTCCCACTCCGCCCTGGTGCCCGGTCAGTTCACAAACCATTGTTCCCGTTGCTGCATCCCACTGCCTGACAATAAAATCATCTCCTCCTGACACGATATATTTACCCGAAGCGTCATATTTTGCATTATAAACTCCACCCGGGTGTGCCCTGATCCTTAAGACCTGCAATCCTGAATAAAAGTCCCATACTCTAACAGTTCCGTCCCACCCTGAAGTTATTATCCTGTCGCCTGCCGGACTGAGATTAATGGAATTTACCAGATCGGTATGCCCTGTAAAAGTTCTTATCTCCTGTCCGGTATCGATTTCTGTAAGTTTCAGTTTTCTGTCAAGTCCGGCAGAAATAATATAAACTCCGTTTGGAGAAAATCTAACCTGGTACACGCCTGTCCTGTCATGGGGAGAAATAACTTTTAAATTCCTGCCGGTCTCAATATCCCATATACAGACATACCCTCCCCAGTCTGCCGTTGCCAGCAGTTTGCCGTCAGAACTTATGTCAACTGAAAATATAGCGAGCTTTTCATCGGTAAATGTTATTGTCCGGACCGGATTTCCGGTTTCAACGTCCCATACTATTGCTTTCCCGTCAATTCCTCCTGTAGCCAGAAATTTGCCATCAGGGCTGAAACAAAGGCTTATTACCATGCTTTTGTGCCCTTTCAGGGTTTTAAATACTTTCCCCGATTTAAAATCAATGATTTTAGCATTATTGCCCGTTCTCCCTATGGCAATATATTTGCCATCAGGACTCAGTTTTGCCTCGTTTACAAGAGCAGCCCAGTACATGTATGAGTCGTTCAGTATCCTCTCATCCACCTGGTTCAGGTAACCTTTCAGTGTCAGTATCTTTTCTCCTGATGCAATATCATAAACATCCGTGACCCTTTTTTCACTGCCGGTTATTATCTGTTTCCCGTCAGTGCTGAATGCCAGCGAAAGGATTTTGTTCTGAGAATAATCGCCTGCCTTTAATATCAATTTGCCCGATTTAAGGTCCCAGACCTCTGCAATGCCGTATTCAATTGCAGCCACAAAGCGATCATCATTGCTCACGGTTAATTGTTCCGGCGAACCTTCCCGGGCATAAAATTGTCTCACCAGCGATCCGGATGAACGGTCAAACATCTTAATGGAATCCGACCTGGCAGTCAGGATGTATTTATTGTCTGAGGTAATTAAAGCTTCGGCAATGCACGATGTGCAGGTTGATCTTGCATTTTTGAATTTCCTTATCTCGTTCCCTGTCCTGGCATCCCAGAGGATTGCTGTGTTGTCTCCTGCTCCTGCTATAATGAACTGACCATCAGAACTAAACTTAACTGTTTCTGTTTCAGGATATTCAAATCCTTTATCAGAGTACAGATCTTTGGGGACAGCCTTATATTCAAGTATTTTCTCTCCTGAAAGGATATTCCAGGTTGAGACGTTTGATTTTCTGCTTCCGGTCACAACATTTGATCCGTCAGGATTGAATGATGCACATGTTAATCTGTCGGCATCGAGCCTGATGGTTCTCAGGATTTTCCCTGAAGTTATATCCCTGATTATTACCGAGCCGTCCTTGCCAACAGAAAGGACCGATGTTCCCTGTCTGTTGAATTCAAGATGCATAACGTCAGATGTATTGCCGCTGTAGGAGCGGATCTGCTTGCCATCGGAGCTTCGCCACAATATTATCGTTTTGTCAGCGCTGCCTGTAGCTATGAATTTTCCATCGAAACTGCTGCATACTGATGTTACTGCAGCATAATGACCAGCCTGGACAACGGTTTCAACTGATTGCGGAATTGTCTTTCCTGCAGTACCTGATAAAATGATAAATACAATAATAGTGATCCTGGCACGCATAGGGTAAAATATTATATAAGATAAAGTTACTGTTTTTCAGCCAGTCAGAATTAAATAGAGCCGGAATTAAGAATAATTGGCAGGGATTTTGTGCACATTTATTAACCTGAATTAACCCTAATTACTTATATCATGAGAACAATTATTTGTAAACCGTTTTTAGTCGTTGGTTTGCTGCTGATACTGCTACCCTGCCGTAATATTTCAGGTCAGGATTCCATATCGCAGAAATCACAGATGCTTGACCTTAAACTGCAGCTTCTTGACTCCAAGCTCGACCTTCTGGATACAAAGATCAAGCTGTGGGAAGCCAAGCCGAAAGAGCTTGATATCAGGCTCAATGAAATTGACAGTAAGGTAACCGCAATGGATTTTGATCCGCAGGCGGTTACAAGGAAGCTCAATGAAATGGATTCACTGATGAAGGTACCCCGGACCGAGGCTTTTCCTTCAGAAATTCAGCAGGAACAGGTTATGGCGGAAAAACCTCAAGTGTTCATTGCTGATTACAATTCTGCAATAATGCTCGACCCCGTGCGTCTGATGGAAGGAACCTTTTATCTGTCCTATGAAAGGATCCTGACACAAGCCCTTTCCTTCAGCGTGGGAGGATTGGCAACTTATTCAACCAACCAGGGTATATCGAATTACTATTTTTCAAATCAGAAATTTGAATTCCTGGATGCAGCATCCAATACATTTCGTACCTATCAGGGGGAAGTTATTTCCGGCGGAGGCCTGAATGTCCAGTTGAGGAATTATCTTCTTGCAAACCATCCCGGAAGGAAAAAAGCACCGCTGGGATTATATGCGGCGCCTCAGTTTATGTACAGGAGAATAGGAATAAGGGGAACCCATCAGGAATATATAGAGGTTGAAACAGACAAGTGGGAATGGCAGGATGTGGAATTGACGCAGCATCTGAATATTTATGCCGGCGGCGTTATTCTCGGATTCAAACTGCCGCTCTTCAATGCTCTGGCCGTTGATATTTTTGCCGGAGGCAATATAAAGCTCAGCGGTTACAGCAATGAAGAGGGATTTACCAAATACAAGGACTGGTTCAATATTGATTTTTCCGGGGTTTCGCCAGTTGCAGGCATTGCAATAGGAATTCTAAAATGAATTCAGTATTTTCTTTGTAGCCAGTTTTCCGGTACAGGAATAATGCAAATATTCATTGATTTGTTGTCGTTCGACAGCATTGCCGACTGAATCTCTATTCTTGTTCCGTCGGGGCTGAAGGTTGGGTGAGGATGGTCAGATGCAGTCATTTTATGACCGGCTGACAGTAATATCATTTCACGTGAGAGCCTGTCAATAAGATAAATACTGCGTGAAAAATCATCTCCTGCAGCCCATCGCCCGTCGGATGATCCGTTTACATGCCAGAGCCCGCTTCCTGCAGGAGTTTGTCCGGCAATTATCATTTCCTTTGTCCGCAGGTTTACAATTCCCAGACCGGTAGGTTTTTCCCTTGTACCCGAAGGACCCCACCCTGCTTCCTGTCCCGGATTCTTCGGATCAGCCGGTTGTGCCGGAGCGCCCGGTTTCCGGTGTCCCATTATTGCAATAGCTACTTCATCCCTGGATATTATGGCTTCGTGAGTTACCCATTCATAATCTGATTCAGGATAGAGAGGACGGAGTCCAGTACCATCAGCCATTACCATCCATGTCCTCTGAGGAGCTTTCCCTCCTGTTTCCCAGCAAAAAACTATCTCGCCGGGAACCCAGGGATTTGCCTGGATATGACCCACCTGGAAAGGAACTGCAACAACGAATTTCGTTTCTCCTGTTTTAAGATTCATGCTTCCGATTCCTGACGGACCTGCCCCCATATGCCTTGGACCGAAATTCTCTTCAATTTTTGTACCTGGCTGAAGATGTTTTGCAGATTCCTCTTTACCAATCCTGAAAAAAACGACTTCTTCATCTGCATCAAGTGCCATATCACCTCCGGCACCTGTTTCCGCCGGTGTAGTTCCGCATATCCTCTGGTATTCATCCGCCTGCTTCAGAGTGCCGGCTTCACTGTCTCTGAAAAGCTTTTCCAGGTCAATCTCAATAACCTGGACCGGTCCCCGCACCGGCCCAAAAGGATTTTGTCCGGGATTTTTCATTCTCATGAAATAGAGCTTCATTGATTTTCTTGCTACATTAAGCATTCCGGCATAACCACCTTCACTTACCTGGACAATCTCGCCTGTTTTTTCATTTACAGCAAATGCTTCTCCTTTCACCCTGTTGGATCTGAAAATCACCCAGTTCCCGTCAGCAGTCCATTGGTTATGAGTCTGATATATCTTAGAATCGCCGGCAGGTGTGCTTGTGAGGAAGGTAAGCTGAGTGCCGGTAACAGGGTCTGTGACAATCTTCTTTTCAGATGGAAATCTGGTTCCAATTTGTGGTGATAATGATTGAAGAAAAAATATTAGAAATAAGAGGCTGGTGCTTAATTTTAACATAACAGTTTTATAAAATTTTAAATTTCTTAATTATAAATTTGCCTTAGCTTAATACCCACCCCAAACCCCTCCAGGGAGGGGATTTTAGTGTATGATTTCACCCCTTCATGCCCTCTTCCACTCTTTTTTTCCTGCCGTTGAACCGTTGAGCCATATTACACCAGTTTCTTGTACTTTATCCTCTTTGGAGTAGTATCTGTTACTCTTTTTTTATAATTCTCTTCATAATCAGAATATGTACCCTCGAACCATACCACCTTTGAATTGCCCTCAAAAGCCAGCATGTGGGTTGTTACCCTGTCAAGAAACCACCTGTCGTGTGAAATAATCACCGCGCATCCGGCAAAATTCTCAAGCCCCTCTTCGAGAGCCCTGAGCGTATTGACATCTATATCATTCGTGGGTTCGTCAAGAAGAAGCACATTGGCTCCCGATTTCAGGGTAAGTGACAGGTGAAGCCTGTTTCTTTCGCCTCCGGAAAGAACCCCGCATTTCTTTTCCTGGTCAGCACCTGTGAAATTGAATCTCGCGACATAGGCGCGTGCATTAATAAGCCTGTTGCCGACCATAATTTCGTTCTGCCCTCCGGAAATGACTTCATAAACCGTTTTTGACGGATCAATGGCAGAATGAGACTGATCGACATAACCCAGCGATACTGTCTCTCCGATTTCAAATGTCCCATTTGTTGCATCCTCCTGCTTCATTATCATCCTGAAAAGCGTTGTTTTGCCTGCTCCGTTAGCTCCGATAACACCAACAATTCCATTTGGAGGAAGGCTGAAATCGAGATCCTCAAACAGCAGCTTATCAGCAAATGATTTTGCCACATGAGATGCCCTGATAACCTTATCGCCCAGTCTTGGGCCGTTGGGGATGAATATCTCGAGTTTCTCCTCTTTCTGTTTAACATCCTGGTTCAGAAGGTTTTCATAGGCACCAAGTCTGGCTTTTGATTTTGCCTGCCTTGCTTTTGGAGACATTCTGACCCATTCCAGTTCGCGTTCCAGTATTTTTCTCCTTTTAATATTGCCTTTCTCTTCAATCTCAAGGCGTTTAGCTTTTTGTTCAAGCCATGATGAATAGTTGCCTTTCCATGGGATGCCCTCTCCCCTGTCAAGCTCCAGGATCCATCCGGCAACATTGTCAAGGAAATACCTGTCGTGGGTTATGCAGATTACTGTTCCGTGATACTGCTTCAATGTTGTTTCAAGCCATTGCACCGACTCCGCATCAAGGTGGTTTGTAGGCTCATCCAGAAGCAGGACGTCGGGTTGCTGTAAAAGAAGCCTGCATAACGCCACCCTTCTCCGTTCACCTCCCGAAAGGATATTTACCTTTGCGTCGCTGTCAGGGCAGCGAAGCGCATCCATGGCTCTTTCGAGCTTATGTCCAATATTCCAGCCATCCATATGATCTATCTTCTCCTGAAGCACCGCCTGCCTGTCCATCAGCTGCTGCATTTTATCAGAATTTTCATATACCTCAGGCTCGCCGAAGCTGTTGTTTATCTTTTCATATTCCTTTATCAGGTCCATAATCTCCTTAGCTCCTTCTTCAACGATCTCCTTAACAGTACGGTTTTCATCAAGCAGCGGATCCTGGGGAAGATGCCCGACCGTATATCCTGGCAGGAATGTGACCTCCCCCTGGTACTCTTTTTCTTTCCCGGCAATTATTCTGAGCAGGGTTGATTTTCCTGATCCGTTAAGACCAATGATGCCGATTTTTGCACCAAGGAAAAAGGAAAGGGAAATCTCTTTCAGTACCTGGCGATGCGGAGGAAATGTTTTACCTACCCGGTGCATCGAGAATATGATCTTGTTGTCGTCAGCCATAATGATATGTAAAGGTTTAAACAACTCAAATATATAATAAAAAAGCAGGGATGCTGCATTGCAACATCCCTGCAGGAAATAAAATCAGTAATCCGCCTATTTATTCTCAAACATCTTAATGGTTTCATCCTGAAGGAGAACCCACAGGGAATAGACTCCCTTGAGGGTTCCGATCGGTATGTTAAGGCATCCAATGGCTGCGACGATAATTACCAGGTATCTTGCCCAGTTCTTATAGGCCATAAGTCCGATTCCACCCACCAGACCTAGCGTTGACATAAATCCGATAAGAAGGGGAATGCTGAGTCCAAGTATGGTAAGTACCATTGTGGGCACCTCTTCATTGCTGACAAATCCCCTTGCAAAATGAAATACAAAGAAGACAGTCATTGCACCTATTAATCCGAGTACTCCGAATGCAATGTGAATAACTCCGACAATAGTGACGTGCTTTTTCATTTTTGATTCTTCAGTGATTTTTACTTCTTCCATGGTTTTATCATTTATTCAGTTAGTATAATTCTCATTCCTGATCAAATGACTTGCAATTTAGCTAATTGATGCATTGCCGGGCCAAAAAAATGATTTAAAGCAACCTTTTTCCTATTAATATGTTCTAATAATAAAGAGTTTCTTATTTTTGATGCGAAATTTGATCCTTATGAAAAAGAAAATCCTTTATGCTGCAGCATTTCTGTTCCTTGCCTGGGCTGCCACATCCTGTGAAGCGCTGGAAGAATGCAAGTTCTGCCAGATGGCCACAACAGACAATACAACCGGTGATGTAACTTATGGTTTTGAGACTGAATATTGCGGCGCAGCACTGATAGCAATTGAGGCAAAAGGTCCTACAACCGTCGGAAATTCCACCACAACGTGGGAATGCCGCTAATAGCGGACGCCGATAAGTGTAACATCATCTACCTGGGGGGAATCTCCTCGCCATTCTTCAAATATCTCATTTAATCTTTCCGCCTGCTTCAGCATTGGCACATCATCCAGTTCGACAAGCGTCTCCTTGAACTGGTTTGACATGAATTTCTTCTGTCTGGGCCCCCCGAACTGATCCACATAACCGTCGGAAAATATATAGAATTCATCTCCTTTCATAATATCGATCTTATGTAGGGTGAACGGCTGCATCCTGTAATGTATTGCAACCGGCATCTTGTCGCCCCGGTAATGAACCAGCTCGTGATTTCTGATCAGATAAAGCGGGTTGTTTGCCCCTGAAAACCAGAGTGTGTCATTTTCAAAATCCACCAGGCATACAGCTATATCCATTCCATCCTTTACAGTATCCTCATCAACAGACTGATTAAATGATTTAATAACTCCCTGTCGCAGATTCTCAATGATCTGGTCAGGCATGACAATATGCTTGTTGTTTACAATTTCGTTAAGCATTGTTACTCCGAGCATGCTCATGAATGCTCCCGGAACACCATGACCGGTACAGTCGGCACAGATGATTATCTGCTTGCTGCCAATATTGCCGACCCAGTAAAAATCACCGCTTACTATAGCCAGCGGTTTATAGAGGACAAAATGTTCAAGCTTGTCGCTGAACAGCTCAAGTGACGGGATCAGGGCTGTCTGAATCCTTTTGGCGTACATTATACTGTCGGTGATATGCTTCTTCTGGTAGGCAATCTGGTCTCTCTGCGCGGCTGCAAGATCCCTCTGCTGCTCAATCTCATCCTTCTGAAGCGAAATAGTCCGGTTTTTCTCCTCGAGCCTTATATTGGCTTCTTTTTTGATTTTATAACCGCGGTAAATATAATACCCGAGAAAACTGACCAGGAGAAGTGCAAAAAGAACAAAATAGAGGATAAGCTTTTGCTTTTCAAGAGTAGCCAGCTGTAGTTTTATTTTATCTTCCTGCTCACTGATCTTTTTCAACTGCTCGCCTATTGCAGCCATCTGAAGATCAATTTTCTCTTTCTGGCCTGAAAGGGTATCTTTCTGAACCTGGACCTCCTTCTGCTGCACCAGAATGGTTTGCTTCTGGGCGGTTATTTCACCCTGCTGCCTGCTGATCTGTCTGAACTGGTTATCGAGGATTTTCTGCTTTTCATTAAGAGTTTTCTCCTTTTCGGTTATCTCTTTATCCAGGCTGTCAAGCAGTGCTTTCTGCTTAAGTATTTCCTGACGCTGAACATCTATTGTTTCAAGCTGCTGACGGATAGTCTCCTTCTGAACTTCTATTTCCTTGCTTGCTATATCAAACAGGTTCTGCCAGTCTTCCTTGGTCTTTACGGCCATGAACAACACCTCCTGCGGAATGCTCATGCCGGCAGCTTTCACAAGCTCCTCATTGATGTCATAGCGCGGTTTGCCGTTCACAACAATGAAATTCAGCATAGACTCACGGAATTCATATCCTTCGGAGATCAGCATTGTCTGGTGCCCGGCTAATTCAGACTTGACCTTTTCAATGTTGAATTCTGCTGTCTTGTTCAGGTACAGCACCTGTGTGTGTGTTATGCTCTCAATGCTTTTGAATCCGATAATCATAACCGGCTTATCCTGAATTGTCGTTCTTGTCTTTGCCAGGTTTCCAAGCTCGTAAATAAGGTCGTAATCACCAAGCAGGACGCCTATCTTGAAATTTGCCGAATCAGCGAATCCCGGTCCATAATCAATATATTTTGAAAGGTCGAAAATATACAGGGCTCTTGTCGGATTGTCAAATCCTCCCTGTCCGCTGGCAATATTTGCTGCAATAAGAATACCCAGAGAAAGAATTGCTGCTCTGAAAAATAATATTTTCCTGATCATATCTTTTGGCTGTTAGCTATTACGAAATTGCACATTTTTCTTCAGTAAACAAAATTACCGGTCTGCGAGATGTTTAATAACATGTTGAAAAGTTGTTAATAACTGATCCCGTATCAGGTTTTTACCTCGTTATCTTATCGTAATTTTAAACAAGTTTTTTCAACCCGCGCTATGGCTCTGAATATCAACGATTTACAACTTACAGATAAAAAAATCATTATTGTTGAAGATGACCAACCGTCAATCAGATACTACGAAACCCTTCTGAAAAGCTCAGGTGCAGACATAAAAATCTTCCATAACGGAAAAGAATTCATTGATTATATAAATCAGGAGACCGGCAGGATTGACCTGGTCTTTATGGACTTTCTGATCCCTCTCGTAAACGGTATAGAATGCCTCAGGATCTTCAGGAAAGAAAGGAAAAATGTCCCGGTCCTGATGCTCACGGCATATTCATCGGAGCAGTCCAAAATGGAAGCTTATCTTGCCGGATGCAATGAATATGTGCTAAAACCCATTTATCCGGAAAAGATATTTTTCCTTATTGAAAAATATCTCAGGCACGAGGTATCCCCCTCATTTGTAAGCTGACCTTTTTTATCTTGAAGCCGGATCCATCATTTTAAGATAGCGGCCATAATAGTCTTCGACCCTGCTGTTTATCTCATCTGCCAGTTCCTTTATGCCGTATGTTTCACATGCGCCTGCTGTTCTGTATGTATATTGAATGGCTGACTGGATTTCATAATCAGCCGAGCTTATTATATATGGAGTCTGCTTAAGGTAATAATCAAGCTGGCTGTAATAGTATTCACACAGGGCTTTTGTCATCTCAACAGCTTTTTCTGATGCTCCCGCTTTAAAATAGGCTTCGATGAGATCAGCAACATATGGATCGTAGGGAATTCTTTCAAGCGGAAGGACTTCCATACAGTGATCAAGCACACTGATCGCTTTTTCATTTTTACCTTCAGCTGCAAGCGCCTTTGCCAGCCTTGCATAGTTCAGTCTTGCCCTTATCACGATCAGCGTCCGCCTGTGATGATAATCTATATTTGCCCTCATATCGTTTGCGCCGCCCCAGACGAATTTTTTCATCATGTTTTCGTAAAGGATATCCGTATCAATACGTCCGTAATCCAGCCAGTTGTTATTTCCCGTCTTTATGGGTACCAGCCTGTACCCAAGGCCTTCAAGCTGAAAGTATTCCTCCAATCCAAGTGCATCGTTATGATATCCTGTAACATAGTAAATGGGGCGTTCCCAGTTGTTATGAGCAAGTATATCAAGAACTATCAGCTGGCTTTTCAGTATCGAATTACCCTTCAGCTTAATATCAATATACGGTACAATTTTCGCAGAATCTTCCGGCTTAACGGTTCCTGATTCAAGTACTTTTTTAACATCAACAGGGATCCTGATAGTTCTTGTTGGTATTATATCCAGTATCTCTGTCGGAGAGACCTGGACTTTGGTAGCCTTGTTTTCGCTGTTTACCCAATCGATGATCGTTGAGATATCAACCGGGTCCTTTGTTTTTTCTATAATGAAAACCTGGTTGTTAATTCCATCGTAATATTTCTTTATGGGCAATGTAACAGGAAGAGGATCAGATTCATAAGTCTTTTGCTTCATCTGTTCAACATACCAGTCGGTATTCAGAAGCATCAGGTTGCATACTCTCACATCGGTTCGTGTTCCTTCAACCTCCTGTGCATACCAGAGCGGGAAAGTGTCATTATCTCCGTTTGTAAAGAGTATTGCATCCGGAGCACATGAATTGAGGTAGTTAAATGCAACATCACGTGCCAGGTACCTGTGCGACCTGTCATGGTCGTCCCGGTTTTCAGAAGCCATCAATACAGGTACTGCAAAAAAGCATAACAGTCCCGCAGCGGGCGCTGCAATCTTTTCGCCGGTCAGTCTTGCCATTCCTTCAAATAAAGCAAGCATGCCCAATCCTATCCATACAGCAAAGAAATAGAAAGAGCCTACATAGGCATAATCCCTTTCCCTGGGCTGGTTTGGATACTGGTTGAGCCAGAAGACAATAGCGATACCTGTCATAACGAAAAGCAGAAGGATAATCCACCAGCTTTTATTGTCACGGTTCAGCTGATAAAACAAACCTGCAATGCCAAGAAGAAAAGGCAGAAGGAAATACTTGTTCCTTGAAGTGTCGTCCCTGAGTCCTGCAGGGAGATCAGCAGTTCCGGTTCTTGCCTCATCAAGGAATTTAATGCCCGTTATCCAGTTCCCGTTAATTGCACCTCCGGTACCCTGGGTATCATTCTGCTTCCCGGAAAAATTCCACATGAAGTATCTGAAATACATATACCCGAACTGGTATGTGAACATGAATTTCAGGTTCTCACTGTACCGCGGCTTCCGTATTGTGGTCCTTTCTCCCGACTGCTCAGTGACCTGAAGGGGAATTCCCCTGTTGCCGCCCCATTCTTTATAAACTTCTGCATGGTCTTCAGACTGATCGCTCCACATCCTGGGGAAAAGGGTAATGAATCTTTCATCATAAACCCTTTCAATATTACGGTGTGTCAGGACATATTTCCCGTTTTCAAGCATATATACCGGTTTCCCGTCTTTATACTCTATTACCGGGGCATTGTAGTAAGCTCCGCTGATCAGAGGCCTGTCGCCGTACTGCTCCCTGTTAAGGTAGTAAAGGAGGTTGAAGGGATTGCTGGGATTATTCTCATTCAGGGGCGGATTCGCAGATGCTCTTATCATAATAATTGCAACTGTCGAATAACCTATCAGGATCACCATTAATGCTGTCAGTGTCGTGTTCATCGCAATTCTGTTCCTGCCGGTGATGTACCAGGCGACCGCTGCTATTGCTATCAGCATCATAATGTTGATAAATGCTGATTCGGAAATTATCCACGCCCCGGTTAAAAATAATGCTCCTATGGCAAAAGCTCCGTTTTTTATCCTGTTGTCAGAATTCATTGTAAACCTGATGGCAAGGGTGAAAATCACAGCGAGCATAAGCATATGAAAGATCATCCCGCTGTTTGCCGGGAGCCCCAGGGAGTTGACAAATAAAAGGTCGAGTTTTGAGGAGATTGTCACTATGCCGGGCATAATACCCCAGATAATCAGTGCCAGGATAAGAAATGATGATGATATGGCAATAACCAATCCCTTCCATGAAAATTCAAACTTCCTGAAATAGTATACAAGCATAATTGCCGGAAGGGTGAGAAGATTAAGCAGGTGTATGCCGATTGAAAGACCCATAAGGAATGCTATCAGGATTATCCATCTGTCTGCATGCTCTTCATCGGCCACATCCTCCCATTTAAGGATCGCCCAGAAAACTGATGCAGTAAAGAGAGAGGAGGATGCATATACTTCCCCCTCAACGGCAGAGAACCAGAATGAATCGGAAAAGGTAAAAGCCAGGGCTCCGGTTACCCCTGCTGCCATTATTGCAATGATTCTTGCAGGAGAGAACATGCTCTCATCCCTTATAGTTATTTTTCTTGCCAGGTGGGTAATGGTCCAGAAAAGAAACAGTATTGTGAATGCACTTACAATAGCGGACATTGAGTTGACCATTGCCGAGACTTTTGTTACATCGCCGCCTGCAAAAAGCGTGAAGAACCTGGCGAGGACCATGAAGACCTGGCTTCCCGGAGGATGCCCGATCTCAAGTTTATACGCCGAAGCAATGAATTCCCCGCAGTCCCAAAGGCTGGCTGTGGGTTCAATTGTAAGGAGATATGTTATTGCAGCAACGACAAAAACTATCCATCCCGTTATGTTGTTGATAAGCCTGAATTTTTTCATAATAACAGATCTGTGGCGAAAATACTCTTTTTTTTGCGACTCGCATAATTTGCTATTTTTGAGCTATGATTCATGGGCTCAGATCAAAACCAATAGTTTTCACTGCTGCTCTTTTGCTGCTTTTCCAGACTATTCAGGCTCAATATTATAATACCGGTCAGGATCCTGCTTCTCTCAAATGGCTGCAGATAAAGACAGGGAGGTTCAATGTCATCTATCCTCAGAGTTACGGATCAGCCGGAATAGAGTTTGCACAGGCTCTCGAAAAGGCATATTCCGATCTTTCTGCATTATATCCCGAAAGGAAAATTAAAATACCTGTAATAATTCACAACTATACAACACAGTCGAACGGATATGTAGCCTGGGCTCCCAAACGAATGGAAATTTATCCTACTCCTGATCAGAATACCATCCCGCTTGATCATAAAAGGCAGCTGACCCTGCATGAGCTTACCCATGTCCTTCAGATGGAATCCCTTAATTCAGGTTTTTCAAAGGTAATGTCATATATCACAGGCCAGCAGTTTCCCGGAGCTGTTGCCGCATTTCTCCCGATGTGGTACATGGAAGGTGAAGCTGTTTATGCTGAAACACTGCTCTCACAATCCGGAAGAGGCAGGAGCCCCGCGTTCCAGAATTCAGTAAAGGCAATAGCTGTTGAAGAAGGCGGGCTGTTCAAATATGACAAGCTGCTCAGCGGATCATACAGGGATTTTACTCCTGACTATTACCAGTACGGATACCAGATGGTTACATGGTCACTGTTGAATAATGATGCGCAGATATGGAATAAGGTTCTCAGTTTCACGGCAAATCAGCCGTTTACCATAAATCCGGTCAATATAAGCCTTAAGAGAAATGCGGGACTTACAAAAAAAGAACTTTATTATCAGACATTTGATACCCTGACGGCATTATGGAAAAAGGAACTTGAGATCAGCAGGGCTGTTGATTACAATATTATCAGTCCGGCAAAAAAAACGAGTTATGAAGGCTATTATTCGGCCGTTCATGCAGGAACAGATTCCATTATTGCTGTAAAAACATCCATGGCCAATCCTTCATCATTTGTGCTGATAAAGCCTTCGGAAAAAACAGAAAAGAAGATTTTTGTCCCGGGGAATTTCTACCCTTACTTTCTTTCTTTTGCGCAGGGCAAGATAGTGTGGGTTGAATCACAGTCCGATCCAAGATGGGATAACCGGAACTATTCGGTAATTAAAGTGTTTGATATAAGATCCGCTACAGCGATTCAGCTTACATTCAGATCACGGTATCTCTCAGCATCTTTATCACCGGATGGCAGGATGATAGCCGCTTCGGAGAATACTGAAAAAAATATCAACAGCCTGGCATTCATAAATCCTGATAACGGGACTGTCGCTGAGAGTATCCCGTCTCCCGGAAATGCTTATCTGCAGCGTCCCCAATGGTCAGCTGACGGAAAAAAGGTTACTGTTATTTCTTTAACAGAAGAGGGAGAGGGAATTCTTTCTTATTCCCTGCAGGACAAAATATGGACAACGCTCATGGAAGAAGGCATGGAGGACCTTCAGGCATCTTTCCTGAGAAATGATACCTTGTTTTTTGTAAGTTCAGCCACAGGAACGGATAATGTATTTATCCTTACTCCGGAAATGAAAATGCTGACGCTTACGCGTTCAAAATTCGGAGCAACCGACCCTGATGTGGAAGGGGATAAGGTATATTTCAGCAACTACAGTTCATCGGATAATAATATCTGTTCCGTTTCCATTTCCGAGGCGGCTGAGTATAAAGAAATGAAAGACGGATCAGCATTATATCTTATTGACAGGTTTGAAAAGAAACAATCAGAGGAAAAGGATTTTCCGGTCACAGATTATACGCCGGTGCCTTACAGAAAATGGAAGCACCTGTTTGGCGTCCACAGCTGGATGCCGGTATATGCCGATATTGAACAGGTTCAGTCCGATCCGTCATCAATACGTCCGGGATTCACCCTGATGTCGCAAAATCAGCTGAGCACACTGAGTGCTTCAGCCGGGTATGAGTATTCCGCTGATAAGCGGCATAAGTTCCACTCACGAATTAAATGGGAAGGCTGGTATCCAGTCATTGAATCACGGCTTGATTACGGGAATGAACCGGTAATTGACTTGTTCGGAGAAACCCCGGGATGGCCTCCTTCTCCTGTAAGCTCTGGTTTAAGATTCAATAACATAGTATATATCCCCTGGGGTTTCAGCACCGGGAAATTTTCCCAGTATTTCTATCCTTTCCTGGCAATTGATTACCGGAATGATATTCTATACCTGAAGGAGACCGGCAATTATGACTACGGACAAACAGAGTTCACCGGCCGCATCTATTTCGCAAATTACCACAGGTCGGCTTATCGCGATATTTATCCGAGGCTGGGACAGGTAATAGATGCTTCATATGAGTATGCGCCTTTTGATGATCTGGTACACGGATCGGATATTAATTTGAAAAGCATATTCTATTTCCCCGGATTTTTCAGTAACCATGGAATAAGGATCAGGTATGAAACTGAAAACCAGAAATTTGTCAGATATCTTACTGCCAACAAGATTCATTTCCCCCGCAGTCATGATAACATCATCTCAAGGGAGCTGGATTTCCTTTCAGCAGATTATGTCGCCCCTCTGGTTTATCCCGATTTCAATATTGGTTCATTATTTTACTTGACAAGGATCCGTGCAGGTCTTTTTTATGACTATGCCAGGGGAACTGACAACTATTACCTTGCAATAAAGGATGGCAGTAAGATAGTGGATCATTTTAATGAAGGAGCAGAATCATTCAGCTCTTTTGGAATTAATCTTCTTTCGGATTTTTATCTTTTCAGGATACCCTATCCGGTATCCGCAGGAGTGGAGGCTGCCTGGAAAAGCTTCACCGGATCTCCATCATTCGAGTTCCTGTTCAATATTGATATTTACGGGATGAATATCGGGAAACCGAAACGGTAATCATACTTTCATCTCCCGGGCTTTCGTTTTTATCAGAGCCCATGCTCTTCCCACATGATCAAGAGTGACATTGGTCTGCCCGGTCACCATCCTGAGAGTGTATTTTCCGTTAAGTGTCGTGTGGGTCAAATATATTTTCCCGGTATCATTCAGAATGTGGTTGAGCATCTCGTTCATGTCATTCAGCTTGTCGGCGGAAGCTCCGGATGGATGATACCTGAAGCAGACGACATTCAGCGAAACCGGAGCAAGCAATTCAAAATCGGGTTCTGCTGAGATCAATTCCTTAAGTCCGGAAGCCAGGCTGATATGATATCTGATCTTCGACTGCAATCCATCAGCTCCGTACGATCTTATAACACTCCAGAGCTTGAGAGCCCTGAATCTGCGTCCAAGCGGAATACCCCAGTCCCTGTAATCATTTACCTGTCCCCTGGTTTTTGTCTTAAGGTACTCAGGGAGTATTTCAAATGTTCTTAAAAGCGATGCAGTATCTCTTGTGAAAAAGGCTGAACAGTCGAAATTGGTGAACATCCACTTATGCGGATTGAATACAAAACTGTCGATATATTCCTTCCCGTCCAGCATCCATTGAAATTCAGGCAGAATAAGGGCTGTACCGCCCATTGCGGCATCAACATGGAGCCATATGCCGTTTTCCCGGCAGATCTCTCCTATTGCCCTTAAAGGGTCAACAGAGGCAGTTCCTGTTGTCCCGATGGTGGCAATGACACTGCATGGTTTGAAGCCTTTTTTCAAATCGTCATTTATTGCCGATCTGAGTTTTTCAGCATCCATTGAAAAATCGCTGCTGACAGAGATCTTAACCAGGTTCTTCCTGCCTATTCCTGCTATTTTAACCGCTTTTTCAACCGAGGAATGGGTTTGTTCTGAGCAATAAATCCTTAAAATGGGTTTATGATGAAATCCTTCCTCATTAACTGTAAATCCCGTGCTCCTTTCTCTTGCGGTAAGGATGGCTGCAAGAGTTGCGGTTGATGCTGTATCCTGTATAACGCCTTCAAAGTCAGCAGGCAGACCGATCATATCGCGGAGCCAGATCATCATTTTTTCCTCCAGCTCGGCAGCTGCAGGTGATGTTTCCCACATCATGCACTGGGCAGCCAGTGTTGACGTCAGCATCTCAGCCAGAATTGACGGGGGGCTTGTGTTTGCAGGGAAATAGGCGAAGAAATTCGGACTCTGCCAGTGTGTGATACCGGGCATTATGATCTCTTCAAAATCATTCATCAGGGCGCTGAAGGATTCAGGATCTGATGGCGGCGCATCAGGAATCTGTCTGAAGATCTCTCCCGGCTTTACAGCTGATTTTACCGGGTAACTCTCAACATTTTCCATGTAGCGGGCCATCCATTCGACCAGCTCATGGGCATGTTTCCGGAATTCATCGGGAGTCATTCTGTATGGATTATTTTACCGATTCGGCAAGCAGAATGATCTTGTTCATTTTTACCTCAATCACTCCCCCGTCAATCTCGTATCTTTTCTCATTATTGTCCTGATCGACCATTATGACGGTACCGTTATCCAGTGTTGAAATGATAGGGGCATGGTCCTTCAGGACCTGGAACGATCCCTTTTTTCCGGGGACCCTTATTGATTTTATATCCCCCTCATACACTTTTTTGTCGGGAGTGATGATCTCTATCTTCATCAGGTATTCTTATTTGGTCTGGGCAAGGATCTTCTCGCCCTTCTCTATTGCATCTTCAATTGTTCCGACCAGCATGAATGCAGCTTCCGGATATTGATCCACCTTGCCGTCCATTATCATATTAAAGCCTTTGATATTGTCTTCAATTGAGACCAGGGTTCCTTTTATGCCGGTGAACTGTTCAGCCACATGGAAAGACTGTGAAAGGAATCTCTGCACTCTCCTTGCTCTGTGAACCACAAGCTTATCTTCTTCAGAAAGCTCATCCATTCCCAGGATGGCAATTATATCCTGGAGCTCGTTGTATCTCTGGAGAAGCTCCTTAACTTTTTGTGCGCATCTGTAGTGTGCTTCACCAACAATATCCGGTGTGAGTATCCTTGATGTTGAATCGAGCGGGTCCACAGCCGGGTAAATGCCAAGTTCTGATATCTTGCGGCTCAAAACCGTTGTTGCATCAAGGTGTGCGAAGGTAGTTGCGGGAGCCGGGTCGGTGAGGTCGTCGGCAGGTACGTAAACTGCCTGTACAGAGGTGATTGAGCCATGCCTGGTTGATGTAATACGTTCCTGCATAATACCCATTTCCGTTGCCAGGGTCGGCTGGTATCCTACTGCTGAGGGCATTCGGCCCAAAAGTGCAGAGACTTCAGATCCGGCCTGGGTAAAACGGAAAACATTATCCATAAAGAAAAGGATGTCCCTGCCTCCGCTTTTACCGTCGCCATCCCTGAAATGCTCAGCGACCGACAGCCCTGAAAGGCATACTCTTGCTCTTGCTCCCGGGGGTTCGTTCATCTGTCCGAACACCAGTGCCAGCTTGGAATCCTTCAGAGCGTTATGGTCAACTTTTGAAAGATCCCATCCTCCTGCCTTCATGCTTTCAAGGAATTCTTTTCCGTAAGTGATTACACCTGCTTCTATCATTTCACGCAGGAGGTCGTTTCCTTCCCTTGTTCTTTCACCAACACCTGCAAAAACCGATAAGCCTGAATATGCCTTGGCAATATTGTTTATGAGCTCGAGGATTACCACGGTTTTTCCTACACCGGCGCCGCCAAACAGACCGATTTTCCCTCCTTTTGAATATGGTTCAATCAGGTCAATTACTTTTATCCCGGTATACAGAACTTCTTTTTCAGTTGAAAGATCTTCATATTTCGGGGGTTTCCTGTGAATAGGATATCCGCCCTTCTTATCAAGCGGTCCTATTCCGTCAATTGCCATCCCGGTGACGTTCATCAGCCTTCCCTTTATCTGTTCACCGATTGGCATTGTGATGGGTAATCCCGTTGCCACAACGTCCATGCCTCTGCGAAGTCCGTCGGTAGAATCCATGGCTATGGTGCGGACAGTATTCTCTCCAATGTGCTGTTCACATTCAACAACCAGAACGGAGCCGTCATCTCTTTTAATTTCAAGGGCATCATAAATGTCGGGCATTTCGGCGCCCTGTCTGTCAAATGTTACGTCAACCACTGGCCCTATTATCTGGCTGATCTTACCGGTAATCTGTGCCATATCAGTAATTTATTTTGTCGTCGTTCAGATAATACAAATTTAATAAAATTTGCAAAAGATATGTTTTTACAGTCTTATTTTAAACTTATTATTGACTGATATACAAGAAAAATCTATCTTTAAACAGTAATGATAATACTAATCCTTAAAAGAAACCTTATGAAAAAGATTTTATTCGCTTTAATGGTTATTATAATTACGCTGCCTGCAGTGAGCGGACAGTTTACTAAAATAGGGGGCGGAACCGGATTCACAAGCGGTTACTATTTCCATGAAACGGAGAATGATTACAACAAAAGCGGACATTTTTTTGCTTCTCTTAAAGGCATCTATGAGATAACCGTACCAATACATGTTTCACCTTCGGTTACTTTTTTCATTCCCCACGTATACAAGGCATTTGACTCAAAATATACTGTCAACACACTCATGTTTGATATAAACGGACACTATGTCTTCAACTCACTTGACAAATTCGAATTTTACGGACTCGCAGGACTTGATGTGATACTGGCATGGAAAAGGGAAAAGTATCTGGATGAGGTTTTTCCGGAGAGTGATAATGCACTGGGGCTGAACCTTGGGCTCGGTTCGTATATGAAAATGACAGAACAGTTCGATATTTACGTGGAAGCCAAATATATCCTTAGCAAATACGGACAGTTTATGCTGAATGCCGGCGTGCTGATAAATATTGACTGGCTGAAAAAACATGAAGATACCGGAGGTCTCTGACCTACCGGTCGCGCCCTATAAGAGAGCTGGCAATATTTTCCAGCTCTTTTTTTCTCTTCCCGTCAACACCGACCTTGTCAAGCAGCCCGAAAGCCCTGTCAATATATTCATTAGCCAGTGCTTCAGTTGTCTCCTTTATGTTAAGCTGATCGTAAATACTGACGATCATTTTCACTTTTTCTTCCGGATCGGGATCTTTCAGGGATAATTGTTCCTGAAGCTGCTTAAGCTGGTTCCCTGTCGCCATTTCCATAGCTTTTATCAGGGGGAATGTCTTTTTGTTTGCAACAATATCACCTCCCGGTGCTTTGCCGAAAACCTTTGTATTTCCCCATATATCAAGCATATCATCCTGGATCTGAAATGCAAGTCCCAGGTTCCTTCCAAATTCGTAAAGAAGGTCTGCATTCCTGTCATCCCCTCCTCCTATCAGTGTTCCGGTTTTCAGTGATGCGGCTATAAGCACTGCTGTTTTCAGTTCTATCATTCGCAGATATTCGTCATGGGTGACGACAGCGGCTTTTTCATAATCCATATCCAGCTGCTGCCCCGTGCACACCTCTATTGCAGCCTTGTTGAACACCCTGAAGACCCTGAGGAGATTATCCGCTGGTGTTTGCAGGAAGCATTCGTTGGCAATGAAGGCCATGACATCTCCGGATAGAATGGCCTGGTTTATATCCCATTTGCTATGAACAGTCGGAAGACTTCGACGGACTGAAGCATGATCCATTATATCATCGTGGACAAGCGTAAAATTATGGAAGATCTCAAGTCCTGTCGCAGGCAGAACGGCATCATCAATCTTGTCGCTGAAAAGGTTGCAGGCCATTAAAGCCATTACAGGCCGCAGCCGCTTGCCTCCTATTGAAAGGATGTATTTTACAGGTTCAACCAGCTTTATTGCTTCAGCGTTATACGAAAGATTCAATAAAGACCTGTCAATAATCTCTTTTAGCTCGGAATGATTGTACATAGTTAGATCAGCCTTTCAGGGCTTCAGCTCCGCTTACCACTTCAAGGATCTGGTTTGTAATTGCAGCCTGACGTGCTTTGTTGTACTGAAGCGTCAGGTCCTTTATCATCTGGGTGGCGTTATCAGTAGCCTTATGCATTGCAGTCATCCTGGCTCCGTGCTCTGCCACAAAGGAATCGAGCACTGCCTTGTAAAACTGTATTTTCAGAGATTTGGGTATAAGTTCCCTGACTATCTCCTCTTCTGTCGGTTCATAGATATAATCTACCGGTGCTGCATGCTTTTTCCCGGTGGAAATGGATTCAAGCGGGAGGAATTGTTCATCTGTGATTATCTGAACTGCGGCATTCTTGAAATGATTATAAATAATCTCCACCCTGTCATATTCTCCCTTTACAAAGCTTTTCATTATCTCACCGGCAACGACTGCTACATTGTCAAATGCAAGATCATTAAGCAGGGCATTCCGTTCAGGAAGCATCTTCAGCTTCTGCTTTCTTATATAGTCATTGCCTTTTCTGCCTATGGTGAGAAATGTCACGTTCCCATTATTGAACTGGTCAAGATACTTTTCAGAGACCACCTTTCTGGCTTCTTTGATGACATTTGCATTAAAGGCACCGCAGAGACCTCTGTTTGAGGTAATTACAACCATAAGGATCTTTTCGGGCTGAGAGATACGTGCATAGATATTCTCAATCTCCCTTTCAGCAAAGCTCTGGGTCAGTCCGGCAAGAATCTCCTGAAGCTTGTTCACATAAGGACGCAGCCGCACTATTTTATCCTGTGCTTTTCTCAGCTTGGCTGCTGAAACCATCTTCATCGCCGAAGTGATCTGCTTTGTCGATTTAACCGAGCCGATCCGTATTCTTATCGCCTTTAAGTTTGCCATCTGTAACTCAATAAGTCAGCTGCTCCTCCTTTATCACTAAGGCTTGAATTTAGCTGCCAGTTCTGAAGCAACCTTTTCAAGTACTTTTGTAATATCATTGTTCAATATGCCGTCGCGGAGATTATCAAGAACATCCCGGTGCTTCAGATCCAGGTATTCTATATATTCATTTTCGAAGCTTTTCACTTTATCCACGGGTACATCCCTGAGCAATCCCATGGTTCCGCAATAAATAATTGCAATTTGTTTTTCAACAGGTACGGGTGCATATTGTCCCTGTTTCAGTATTTCCACATTTTTCGCTCCTTTGTTGAGAACGGCCAGTGTTGTGGCATCGAGATCGGATCCGAACTTAGAAAATGCTTCAAGTTCACGGTATTGTGCCTGGTCAACTTTCAGTGTTCCGGCAATTTTTTTCATCGACTTGATCTGGGCATTTCCTCCTACCCTGGATACTGAGATACCTACATTGATTGCAGGTCGTACACCTGCATTGAAAAGGCCTGATTCAAGGAATATCTGTCCATCGGTAATCGAGATCACGTTTGTAGGGATATAGGCAGAAACGTCGCCTGCCTGGGTTTCAATGATCGGCAGGGCTGTCAGTGATCCTCCTCCTTTTACCATATGTCTGATTGATTCCGGGATGTCGTTCATCTGTCTGGCCACTTCATCTGATTCTATGATCTTGGCGGCTCTTTCAAGGAGACGCGAGTGAAGATAGAAAACATCACCGGGATAAGCTTCGCGTCCCGGCGGACGGCGGAGCAGCAGCGATACCTCCCTGTAGGATACTGCCTGTTTTGAGAGGTCATCATAAATTATGAGAGCATCGCGTCCGGTGTCGCGGAAGAATTCGCCGATTGCAGCGCCGGCAAAAGGAGCATAGAACTGTGAAGCCGCCGGATCTGATGCTGTTGCCAGAACAATTACCGAATATTCCATAGCACCATGTTCTTCAAGCGTCTTTGCAATATTTGCCACAGTAGAACCTTTCTGCCCTACTGCAACATAGATGCAATATACTGGCTTCCCCTTTTCAAAGTTGCTGCGCTGGTTTATGATGGTATCAATTGCGATCGCAGTCTTTCCTGTCTGCCTGTCGCCGATTATCAGCTCTCTTTGTCCGCGGCCTATCGGGATCATGGCATCAATCGATTTGATCCCGGTTTGCAGAGGCTGTTTTACCGGCTGGCGGAAAATTACACCCGGCGCTTTTCTTTCAAACGGCAAATTATATAATTTCCCTCCGATAGGACCTTTCCCGTCAAGAGGCTGTCCTGTGGGAGATACAACCCTTCCAAGCAATCCGTCACCGACCCCGATAGAAGCAATACGCCCTGTTCGTTTGACAATATCCCCTTCATTGATCTCTTCTGTCGGACCAAGTAACACAGCGCCTACATTATCTTCCTCAAGATTCAGCACTATTGCTTCAATCCCGTTCTCAAACTCTAACAGTTCGTTTGACTGTGCATTGGTAAGACCATAAATACGGGCTATACCGTCGCCAACCGTAAGGACAGTCCCGATCTCTTCCAGTTCTGTTCCGATTTGTATCCCCTCCAGTTGCTGCTGGAGGATTTTTGAAACTTCTGCGGGTTTAATACTTGCCATATCGTTTTCTCTTATAATACAATTTGTTTGTTTTTCAGGATGTCAGCGTTGTGCTTTTCAGCTCTTTTCCTATTTTCCGTAGTTTGTTCCTGACACTCGCATCAATTAATCTGTCATCAATTCTCAGGATGAACCCCCCGATAATATCCTTGTCTATCACTTCCTTCAGCTCGACTTTTGTTTTGAATGCTGAAGAAACAAGCCCGGATATCTGCTTTTTAGTCTTATCATTAACCTTTACTGCCGTTGTAAGTACAGTTTCAGTTATGCCGTTATATTTCATTGTATTGGACATGAAGACCCTGGCAATTGCAGGAAGATAGCTTTCCCTGCCATTCGTTATCACCATGTCAATAAGCGAATAAGTGAGGCTGCAGAGTTCTTTCCCGAACACTGCATGAAGTATTTTGGTCTTTTTTGAAGGCACAATTACGGGACTGTGAAGCAGCTCCCTGACTTCCGCAACAGCACATACCTGTCTCACATAGTCCATATCCTCGAAAACCCTTTCAAGCATCTTCTTTTCAAGAGCTGACTGGAATAGTGCCCGTGAGTATCTTACAGATATTTTGCTGTCGTTCATCCGCGATCCAGATTGTTAGTTTTTCTTTAAGTCAATATCTTTAAGATACTTGTCAATCAGCTTTTCCTGTTCTTCTGTTTTGCTAAGTTTTTCTCCAAGCAGTTTCGAGGCTATCTCAACAGAAAGAGAAGCAACCTGTTCATGTATTTCCGAAAGAGCCTTGTCTTTCTCCCTTTCAATTCCTGTCATGGCTTTTTCGACTATTTTTTCGGCTTCTTCAGTCGCTTTTCCCTTGGCTTCGGCTATAAGCTTATCACGAACGTCCCTTGCTTCCTTAAGGATTGTTTCGCGTTCTTCCCTGGCTTTTCTCAGGATTGCCTCGTTATCGGCCTGAAGTTTCTGCATCTCTTTCCGGGCGCTTTCCGCGGATTCGAGAGATCCCTTTATCATCTCTTCTCTCTGTTTTATCATGGAAAGGATTGGTTTCCATGCAAACTTTGCCAGGAGGAAGAAAAAGAGCGAGAAGATCAGGACTGACCAGAATAGTGTACCTACTCCAACTGAAGTCAGACTGTTACCTGCTAATAATATCATAGTTCCTGAATTAAGAATTTTCATTTAAAAGATCCTGCAATCAACCATTGCAGGATCTCATTTTCATTTAATCATTGCTACAACAACGGCAAACAGGGCAACCCCTTCAATTAGGGCTGCTGAAATAAGCATTGCAAGCTGTATCTTGCCTGCTGCTTCCGGCTGCCTGGCAATTGCGTCCATGGCTGATCCGCCGATTCTGCCAATTCCAAGACCTGCTCCGATAACTGCAAGACCTGCTCCGATTGATGCCAGCGAAATTGCTGCTTGTGTTTCCATAATAAAAAATTTAAATGAACAATAAAAACTAATGATGCTCCTCAACTAAGGCCAGACTTATAAACACGGCTGACAATAGAGTGAAGACATATGCCTGAAGGAATGCCACCAGTAATTCGATGCAATCCATAAAAATCACAAAGAAAATTGATACCGGAGAGATCCATATCGAATCAAAAATAAATATGAGAGCCATCAGGCTTATGACTATAATATGGCCTGCGGTAATGTTTGCAAACAAACGTATCATCAGGGCAACCGGCTTGGTTATCATTCCAATAATTTCGACTATTGTCATTATCGGCAGAAGCCACAATGGTACTCCAGGCATAGCAAAAATGTGCCGCCAGTAACCTTTTGTTCCGCTTATCTGTATAATGAAAAAAGTAAATAATGCAAGTGTCATGGTCAATGCCAGGTTCCCGGTCACGTTAGCTCCGAAAGGTGGCGGGAACGGGATAAGCCCCATAAGGTTATTTATCAGTATAAAGAAGAATACCGACAAAAGATACGGCATGAACTTTTCATAATGCCTGTGCCCGATATTCGGGATGACGACATCATCGCGAATGAAACAGATCACAGGTTCAAGAAGACCCTGTAATCCCCTGGGAGCACTTATTCCGGTTTTCTTATATGAACGCGACATGGCAATGAAAAGCCATAGTCCAATAATAGCTGCAGCCAGCATTCCCACAACCATTTTGGTCATTGAAAAGTCAAGAAGAAGGTTTTCACTATCAACTTCTCCGGCTTCATTCAGTGCCACTATCTGTCCTTCATGCTCTCCTTCTCCCATTTTGAAACCCTTGTACTCATGTCCGTGGGCAAGCTTGTTTGAAAAGAAGAAATGAAGTCCTGTTGGTCTATAATAAAGAATTACCGGAAGCGGAATTGAAATATGTTTTTCTGTTCCGTCTCTTTTCTGAATTGTCACCAGGTGCCATTCATGGGAGTTGCTGACATGTTCAAGGATGTAAGTGCTGGGGTCGAATTTTTCTTTCTGAGCCCCATGTTCTTCCTGTCCGGCAGCCGGTAAACTGAACGCAATAAGGAAGAGAATAAGGTAAAGACCGGTCGTTAATCGCGTTTTCAAATCTGTAATTATTCTAAAGATTTGCCTTTCAATGTTTTCAACATAATCAATACTGAAAACAAAGTGAATGTTAAATATAAGACAAAAAATATTATAACAGATGATAATCCTGTTTTTTTAGATATAAAAAACCAGATTAATGCGAATATTAATTCAGCCAGAAATTTAATGCTTATAGCTATGAGGCTGTGCATGGTCTGGCTGGCAGGCTCCCTGCTCCGGCCCCTGAAAAAAATTACGAGGACCAGAATATTTATGAGGATAAATACCGCTGACGCTGCAACAATATCATCGTAAACCAGACTTGCATCAAAGCTTGAAACAATAATAAATCCGGCGACAAGAATAGTAATTTCAAGCAGTGCCAGTAAAAAGATCGATTTGGCCAGAGGTTTCAAAAGATGGATTATTTTTTTACTATGAAATCCTTGATGAGAACCCAGATTGCCGCGAAAACACCAAGAAGAGAAAGGATTATTGTAAATACAGGTTTGCTGAATCCAGCCAGCTTATCAAGTTTAATACCTCCCCATGTTGTCAGGAAGATAATAACTCCCATCTGGACTACCAGTCCGGAATATTTGGCAAATGCAGACAGTCCGCTATTTTCCTGGTCGTTCTGGTTCTTTTGGTCTTGCTGCTCCTCCGTTGTCATCGTTATCGCTCATTTTGCAGTTTCCGGTAAATTTTGCTCCGGGTTCAATAGATAGTTTTGAAGTAGCTATATCGCCAAGTATCTTTGAAGAAGATTTCAGGATCAGCAGCTGACTTACACTTATTTTACCTTCCACGCTGCCCGACACTTCGGAATTCTTGCATATGACCTCGCCATTAACCTTTCCTGTAACACCGATAACGACCTTCCCCTTTGTGTTCAGGTTCCCTGTAAGGGTGCCATCAATACGAATATCTCCGCTTGACTTGATATCCCCGGAAATATCCGTGCCATTACTTATCAGGTTTATTGCTGCAGGTTCAATCTCGTTGTTTTTTGCCATCGCATTATAATTTAAGGAACACGCTTATATCCTCACAAATATAAGAACTATTGTAGATATTCAGCATCATTCCGGATCATACGCCCACTTCAGGTAGATTGATCCCCATGTGAAGCCACCGCCAAACGCGGCAAGAATAAGGATATCCCCTTTTTTAAGCCTCTTCTCATACTCCCATATGCAGAGCGGGATGGTAGCGGTCGTAGTGTTCCCGTAGTTCTGAATATTTATCATGACTTTTTCAGGAGGAAGTCCCATTCTTCTTCCTGTCGCATCAATTATACGCAGGTTAGCCTGATGAGGCACAAGCCAGGCAATGTCTTCAGGCCTGAGATTATTCCTCTGCATTATTTCAACAGCAATATCGGCCATGTTCACCACCGCAAATTTAAATACGCTCTGTCCTTCCTGGTAAAGGAAATGCTCCCTGGCATCAATGGTTTCATGGGATGAAGGTTTAACCGAACCGCCTGCTTTCAGATGTAAATATTTACGCCCCGAACCGTCAGTATGAAAAATATGATCAATTATCCCGACATCTTCAGTAGTCGGCTCCAGCAAAACGGCTCCGGCTGCATCTCCGAACAAAGGACATTGCGTACGGTCGGTATAATCAGTAATTGATGACATTTTATCGGCCCCGACAACGATAACTTTCCTGTATTTTCCGTTTTCTACATATTCTGCAGCAGTTTGCAGTGCAAACAGAAATCCGGAGCAGGCAGCATTCAAATCAAAGCTGAATGCATTTTTTATTCCAACCTTATCAGATATTATATTGGCCGTTGCAGGGAATGCCATATCGGGGGTTACAGTGGCACAGATCACAAGATCTATCTCATCAGGTGAAGTCCCGGTTTTTTCAAGCAGCCCCTTTACTGCCTGTTCTCCAAGGTCTGAACTCCCAAGTCCTTCTCCCTTCAGAATCCTTCTTTCTTTTATTCCAACACGCTGCATGATCCACTCGTCGGAGGTATCAACCATTTTTGAAAGTTCGTGGTTTGTAAGCCTGTACTCGGGAACCCAGGCATTAATCCCGGTAATGGCCGCACGAATTTTTTCCATATCAGATAGCTTCTTTTATCTTCCCGGCCAGGTCGGCGTGGACAACAGCCCTGGTCTGAAGGATCATGTTCATTATGGCTTTCCGCCTTGAAACGCCATGACCAATTACAACATTGGCATTGATACCTACAATGGGAGTGCCTCCAATGTTTTCAAAATCAAGACTATCAAAATAGGAATCCTTAAAGTTCTTTTCCTTGAAGATATGATGAAACGCTTCTGTCTGTTTTACGATCACATTCCCTACAAAGCCATCACATACAATTACATCTGGCATAGACTCCCTGAAAAGATAGTTTGCTTCCACATTCCCCCGGAAGTTGATCTGCTTTTCCTCCTTCATAAGTTCAAATGCAGCCCTGACAGACGGAGTCCCTTTTGATTCCTCTTCACCGATATTGAGCAGCTTGACAACCGGATTTTTGATTTCGAGCACGTATTCGGCAAAAATAGTACCCAGAATACCATACTGAAGGAGCACTTCAGGTTTGCAGTCAGGATTTAAACCCACATCCAGCATAACCGAATGACGGTTGTCGATTGATGGGATGACCAGTGCCAGGGCAGGCCTTATGACTCCCGGAACCACATTCACTGTATAGGTTGCTCCAACGAGCATTGCACCGGTGTTGCCGGCACTGCAAAAACCGTCAATTTCGCTGTTTTTCAACATCCTGTAACCAACGGCAATGCTTGAATCCTGCTTCAGGGAGTAGGCCTTTGACGGGACATCCCCCATCTCAATTACCTGTGTAGTATGAATTATATCTACCTGAGCCGGATCAGCTTTCATCTCATCCAGCTTTCTGAGAATTGAGTCTTTATCTCCAATAAGTACCAGGCGTTCATCAGAAGATAAATGACCAAGTGAATCAATCGCACCTTCAATGATGGCTTCAGGCGCATAATCACCACCCATTACATCCAGACCAATTCTCATAGTCCTAATGATTTGTCATAAAAAATGTCAGGCAGTTGTTTTTTTCTCAACGGCCGGTTTTCCCCTGTAAAATCCGCACTCAGGACAAACCCTGTGGTACCTGACCGGTGCCCCGCAGTTTGAGCAATTAGCAACTGTCGGTGCATCAGCCTTATAATGCGTTCTGCGCTTATCTCTTCTCGTCTTCGAGTGTTTGCGTTTAGGATTTGGCATTTTCTCAGTCTTTAATTATTATACTTCAGTTTCCTCAATTCATCCCAGCGGGGGTCGTTTTCATTTTCGTTATTCACAATATGCTCCTTTAACTTCTTAAGCATTCCGGGATCACAAGTGCTTTTGCCCCTGCTGTCATCAGGATGCATCCTTTTTATTGGCAGGGCAAGCAGGATATACTCATAAAAGAGCTGCTTCAGATCAAGATCATGCTCATCTGCCGGCACGGTTATCATATCCGGATCATCATCCTCATGGATCCTGCCGAATTTAACCAGCAGCCTGTTGACACATTCGACCGGCTGGGAGAATACTCCGAGGCATCTGTCGCAGGAAATGCTTACAGTCCCTCTGATTCTGACAACCAGGTCAACATGTGAAGGCCTTTTACCGGCTTCAACAACCACGGCAAGTTCTCCTTCTTTTACTTCCGACTCCTCAAACTGTTCAAAAAACGCTTTGTCAACCTTAAAATCAAAGTAGTGCTGTCCCTGTTTTAAACCTCCTATCGGTATGGTATATGACCCGGACATCATCTATTTTTTTGGTTTGCAAAAATATGAAAGCTTATTCAATTAAAAAAATTATAAACAAAAAAGTAACATTTGCCCTTCAAACTGCAGGTTGCCGTTAAAAACCTGCAATTCGCCGATTTTCTCTGTTCCGGCGGCATTTTCAACATTATTTTTGAACCAGATAAAAATTATACGACATGAGACATAAAGATTATTATTTACAGAGACACAGGGAGCATCATCCGCAGGTCGGAATCGGGCTTTTCTTCATCGTCCTCGGGCTTGCTCTGCTTGTCGCAACCAACGACTGGCTGCATCTTGGTGATATAAAGGAATACTTTACCTGGGAAACAGCAATGATTTTCGTAGGTGTTCTGCTCCTTCTCAATCTTCATTTCGTTCCCGGACTGCTTCTTATGGCAGGAGGAGCATGGTTCCTGATCGATGATTTTTATGGTGAGATACCGGTTTTGCTGAAAACTATTTACTGGCCTGCAGTTATAGTGCTGATAGGTCTCTCCTTCATCATTTCCTCACTGGTAAAGAGGAATAAGTAACGGTAATAAAGTAAAAACAAATAAATTTACAGCTATGGAAACAATAAATGACTACAGGGATGATAAGAGGGAGCCGTCAGAGCACGGGCATCATCATCTCTCAAGCAACAGGGTGATAATCGGGGTAATACTTGTCCTTGCCGGACTTGCCCTTGTTATCAAAAACACAGGGTTTTTCCCCGATTTCATTGATAATGTGATATTCAGCTGGCCTATGCTTCTTGTTGTGATTGGCCTGGTAATGACAATCGGAGCATCAGAAAAGACAGCCGGGATAATTATCATGGCGGTCGGAGGATTTTTCATGATCCCGCTGATCTTCCGCGAAACATTCCACATGTACAACATGTTCTGGCCTTCCATCTTCATAATTATAGGTATCATCTTTATAATTACAAAACGAAAAGGATGGGGATCGGTGTCATCGAAAGGCATGGCAAACGATGATTATATTGATTATGTTGCTGTATTCAGCGGAAGTGAACGGCAGATCATTTCGCAGAATTTCCAGGGAGGTAAGATTTCATCCGTTTTCGGAGGTATCGATCTGGATCTTACAAAAGCAAAGCTGGCTCCGGGCAGAAATATGCTGGAAGTCGCTGCCGTATTCGGAGGTGTTGGCATAATTGTCCCTGATGATTGGTTCGTGACAATTGAGGTTACCCCGGTTCTCGGAGGTTTCAGCGATTCGCGGAGACTTATGCCGGGAATGAATGTCGACAGGACAAGCCAGCTGATTATTAAGGGCGCTGTCGTATTCGGCGGCGGTGAAATAAAAAACCATAAATAACCTGGTATGAAGCATCCTGTACTTGAAAACAGGGTACGGTTTGTGGTATGGTGGCTGGTCTGGCTCTTTGTGGCGCTGGGCCAGGCACTTTTATTTTATTTCGCTTATGGCACATTCCTGAACATCAGTATTGTTGACAGCCTCCTGTCACTTCTGATATATTCAGGCATCGCACTGTCATTGTGGTATCCATTTAACTTTTTCAATACGGGACAGACAAAGTATCTGACTATTCTCATGAATCTGGTTCTCACGGGCGCTATTTCAATTGCCTCATGGATTATGATCACCAGGTTCATAATTCCTCTCATTCTTCCGGGGCAACAGAATTTTGATGAATACTGGACTGCGACTTTTCCTTACAGGATAGGTACAGGCGTTTTTATTTACGGCCTGATAATTCTTACTTACTACCTTTTCATGAGTCTTACAAACCTGTCTGAAAAGAAATCCAGGGAGGCTAAGCTTGAGAGTCTTGTAAAGGAAACTGAACTTAAAATGCTCCGATCGCAGATAAATCCTCATTTTCTATTCAACAGTCTCAATTCCGTGAGCTCGCTGACAATTACCGATCCGGATAAAGCAAGGGACATGGTAATCAAGCTGTCAGAATTCATGAGATATGCACTCTCAAAGAAGGACGAACAGCCTGTCACACTCAGAAGCGAGCTGGAAAACCTCAGGCTGTATCTCGATATTGAAAAAGTCAGGTTCGGTGACAGGTTATCAACAGAGGAAAAGATTGAAGAAAAGTGTTTTGATGTTAAAATGCCGGTAATGATGCTTCAGCCTCTTTATGAAAATGCAATAAAACACGGGGTTTATGAAAGTACCGAAATTGTCAGGATCATTACCAGTGTGAAGTTGATTGACGGCTATATGGAAATTATCATAAGCAATAATTATGATCCGGCTCCGGAAGCGAGGAAGGGAACGGGTACGGGGCTGAAAAACGTTGTCCGCAGGCTTGAATTATTCTATGGCAACAAATCATATATGAAAACCTCCGGGGAAAACGGAATCTTTACCGTAAGTCTCTATATTCCTGCAGATTGTAAATAATTGATATTTGAAATTTATTATATATATTTATTCCTTCCAAACCCAGCCGGAGGAATAAGTTAAAAATGGCAAAGATCAGAACTATTATAGTTGAGGATGAGGCTCCTGCCCGCGATATTATCAGGCACTATTTAAAGGAGCTTGAAGATATTGAAGTAGTTGCTGAATGTGCCGACGGATTTTCGGGACTGAAAACTATTTCAGCACTGAAGCCTGATCTGGTGTTCCTTGATATCCAGATGCCCAGGCTTACAGGGGTGGAAATGCTTGAGGTAATGACAGAGAAGCCTGCGATCATTTTCACAACCGCTTTTGATCAGTTTGCGCTTAAAGCTTTTGAGCTTAACGCTGTTGACTATATATTGAAGCCTTTCCCGAAAAGAAGGTTTATTGAAGCAGTGAACAAGGCTGTCGAAAAGATACGGTCAGGAACAGAAAATAAGGAACCTGCAGAGCTTCTTGCGAAAAAGCCGGAGTCCGCTGCCCCTGTCAACAGGATTGTAGTACGAAAGGGCAGTGCAATCAATCTCATCCCGGTTGAACAGGTAAAGTATGTTGAAGCACAGGATGATTATGTTATGATCCATCATTCATCCGGAAAAGCCCTCAAACAGCAGACCATGAAGTTCTATGAAGAAAACCTGCCGTCAAAGGATTTTGTCAGGATCCACCGTTCATTTATTGTCAGGGTTCAGGAGATCAACCGTATTGAACCCTATGAAAAGGATAATCATGTAGCTGTCCTTAAGTCGGGGGAAAAGCTACCGGTAAGCCGTGCCGGATATAAACACCTCAAGGAAGAACTCAGTTTCTGAATTGTTTAGCTGCTAAACAATTTATCGTTTCAGACGATTACATTTTTTATATCTGGATAAAGGCATGTACCTTTTAAACCTGAATAAGGGTACAGGATCGTAACCATGTGTTCCTCCTGGCCGGCAGCGTAAAATCCTGTTTGTCCCCATTAGGAATCCGAATACAGGGCCGTGTATTTTAAGAGCATCCAGCATATATTGAGAACAGGAGGGTATATGACGACAGGATGGCCTGATAAAAGGTGAAACGGCATACTTATAGAAATAAACCGGTAAAGAGAGAAGCACTGAGAATATCCTGCCCGGGAATTTTACCATTAGATGTTTTTTTATATTCGCGGTCTTTATGAGATTAAGGGACGAATAAGTTATCTCTCCTTTACTTCAAACCATTTGGTATATTTGTGAATTGACCGCAGAATAATCCATATCACTGCGGCACTGGCCAGAGAATATATCCAGACCTTTGTAAAGAACAGCTTCTCCGCCAAAAAATAATTCCTGCAAAAATCCAGGACCGTGAATATCAGGAAAATATTCATGAAGCTGTTGTACTCCCTGCTCAGCACACTGCGCAGCGAAAAACGGAGTTTTGGCTTTATGAAATGAAATGAGAACGGGAAAAAGGCACTGACCTTCTCTGACCACTTATCATATTCGTCCCCGAATTTCCTTCTCAGGAATTGCTCTTCGGCAAACATTATCCTCTCATAATAGAGCCAGTAAGCAAGGCAAAAAACAACAGTAAACCAGGCAGACCTGAGAAAAAGAACAGGGCCCAGCCACATAAGAAAGTTGCCAGCGTAAAGGGGATGTCTTACTATTGAATAAAGACCGGTCACATTCAATTCATCTGCAATCTGACCAGCTGCTGTATTTCGTCCGGATGTGTTTCGCGCTGCAAATCCTACGGTAACTATCCTGATTACCTCACCTAAAAGGCTTAGAGACAAGAATATCATTTCATCACGCAGATCAAATATGATAGCCTGCCTGTTCCCCAGGTACATCATTATAATTCCTGCAATGACCATGAAAACCGGAAGCCAGCCTCTCCTCCTGAAAATCCAGTTGCCACTGTTTTCAAATTCATGCACCAGTGCCATTAAGGTAAGAATTAATTATCCTGCGGCAAAAGTATTAAAATTCTAGAAACTGTGTCTGATCCGGAGAAAGATGAGGTTGATTCTCGTTTTCAGGCTGTTCATTTCAGCATCGAAATGCTGCCATAAAATTGAAAAATCAACATTCTCAGCCAGGGAATAATCAAACGACGGACCGGCAAAATATCCTTTCAGGTCAGGGAACCACATTGCAGATATGCCAATATTCATCAAAGGTGTGGCAGCCCAGGTGAACTGGCCGAAAGCCGAGAACTCAGAGAAGGCAAGATCTCTGGCTGAAAGGTTCCCCGTATAGAAACTGTAAATATTTGTCAGCTCCAGTGGATTATTGCAATACATCAGCTGGATCTGCGCCATTGAGTTTTTTTCAAATACCTTGTCAAATCCGGCAGTAATTATTGTTGTACCAGCAGTGTCCCTGAAGTTATCCAGGGGACGGAACCATGATCCTTCTCCCCTGAAAGAAACTGATCCTATTGAACCTGACCATCCTGCACCCGCAACTACATCGGAACTATTGGAGTACCCTGCAAGGAACTGGATATCATAGCCCCATTTGCTGAACCTGTATAAACCAGCGGCAGTCACATCATCCTCGCTGTCAATTTTTGCTGCAAGTTCAATTGCTGATGAAAACGAAGGATAATACTGAAGCCTGACGGCATCGCTCCCCGGTCTCTCTGTGTAGTCAAAATCAAAAAATGAATATGCATTGAAGATATCGTTCGGATTCCAGACAAATGTCTGTCCCCAGTTTATCCTCTGCCTGCCTATTTTTGCCTGGAATTTATTAAAGTTCAGATCAAGCCATACTCTGTCGATGGTCGTATTCAGGAAGAATGATCTTTCATCAACTATGTTCCATGACATATCAAGCCAGCCTTCATCTGTTCCGACCATGTCCGAATAACCATAATATGACCTGACCATATCACCGGTAAAGAGCCGGTTCCTCAGTTCAACAGCCAGGGTTATGTTATCATTTAAATATCCTTTGAAATTCAGCCTGTTGTGAAGAAGGTTTTCATAAATGAAAGGTCCTGACAGGGTATCAAACATTGCGCTTTGCAGTGTCGTCAGGTAACCGTTAAGTTCAAAGTATTCCGGTTTTTTCTCCTGTGATAAAAGAACTGAATTCAGGAAGCCCAGAAGAACAGGAATGATCAATAACTTTTTCATGCTTATGAGTAAGGCTTATTATTCCGTTGTTTCGTCCGAAACAACCTTCCCATCCTCAAGTGTAATAACCCTGTGTGCCATTTTAACAACCCTCGGATCATGAGTAGAGAAAATGAAGGTGATTTTTTCTTCGTGATTGAGTTCATGCATTATTTCCAGCAATGTAGTGGCTGATTTTGAATCAAGATTTGCGGTCGGTTCATCAGCAAGTACAAACTTTGGCTTTGAAGCGAGGGCTCTGGCCACTGCTACTCTTTGCTGCTGTCCACCTGATAATTTTGACGGTCTGCTGTCAGCCCTTTCGGCCAGACCAACTGCTTTAAGCAGTTCAAATGTCCGTTCATTCCTTTTCCTTGCAGTTACTTTCTGAAGCGACATTATAAATTCAATATTCTCTTTTGCTGTAAGTACCGGGATCAGGTTATATGCCTGGAATACAAATCCTATATTCCTCATCCTGAAGTCAATAAGATCTGATGACTTCAGTTTTGAAAGGTCTACTCCATCAACAAGTATCTGTCCTGATGTGGGATAATCCAGTCCTCCGAGAAGATTAAGAAGTGTCGTCTTCCCCGATCCCGAGGGACCCACTATCGCTGCAAATTCTGCCTCCTGGAAATCAAGTGTAACGCCATCCACTGCATGCACCTTGACTTCAGATGAATTATATATTTTGTGCAGTTCTTTAATTTCTATGACTTTCATGATTTTATTTATTTCTGGTTATTATTCTGTTCGTATCGCTTCGATAGGATTTAACCTCAGCGCTTTCCGTGCAGGGTAAATTGCTGCAATTATTCCTGTAAGCACAATAAGAATAGTTGTTGTAACAAAGAACTGGGCATCAATGGCGGGAAAGAGGTGAGCTGAATAACCCATTGCCTCCATTCCTTCAGAATATTTCACCAGGTTAATGCCTGTTCTGCCCGTAATTGCAATTACAATTTCACTTACAGCCATTCCAGCAAAACCTCCTACAATTGACAGGAAAATTGATTCCAGCATTATCATCAGGAATATTTTTCTGCGGTTCATCCCTATTGCCATAAGCATTCCCAGTTCCCTCGTCCTTTCCAGAACTGCCATCAGCATTGTATTTACGATTCCGAAAGCTAAAGCCGCAAGTATCAACACCATAAAAACAGCGTAGATCTGATCAATAAAATCAGTGATCATTGCCAGGTCGGGTTGAATTTCCTTCCAGTTGAGCACTTCATAATCCGGAAGTTTTTCTCTTATTACAGGAGTTATATTATTTGTAATGTCATTATTTTCAAGCCTGCCAATAACCCTGTGAAAAGTACCTTCCTTCATGCCTGTAAGCTGCCTCAGCTCATCAATGGGAACAAACAGTGAAAACGATTCGAACATATCATTGTTTGTCCTGAATATGCCGCTTACCCTGAATGCCGCACCTGTCTGATTATTATTTATATCAAGGAATGAAAGGATGATCTTCGATCCCTCCCTGTATGACCAGGCTGCTTCCTTAATCTTCCAGCCGTATTTCTGTATCTCATTTGTTTCCAGTATTTTTTCGTATGCTTTTACAAACTTTTTATCTGAGGTAAATCGTTGACCCAGGAGTGTTTCAATTTTAGTTAAAATATCTTCCGGTATTCTTTCTTCCCTTAGTGATGCTATTGCTTCGGGGGTTAAGATATACCTGATAATATTAAGTTCTTTCGCCAGTTTCTCGCCGATAAATACCGTATTGTATTTAGTTTCTGTCTCAAAAAAGCTTCCTGTTCCGGGTATAATCTTTTCGGATAATGTGAATATTTCCTTTTCCTTCTCAACATCAATACCAGTAATTTCGACACCCGAGCTCTTGGTAGCGGTTGAGGCTATACCCCTGATTATTATCCTTCCGGTTGCTTTGGTTACACCCTGTGTAGATTGCAGTGCGCCAACAACTCCGGTATAATCACTTATTGTATTCTGAATGTCGGCACTGCTGCGGAAATCCTTGTTGTTCACCTGAATGTGGGAAAGCTCATCGTTAACTGCAGCATCAATTCTCTGCACAACGGAGCTGTTTATTGCGGCCATTGAGAAAATTCCTGCGAAAACACCTATTGTCACCGCAATGATGACTATCAGGCTTCTCGTTTTATTTCTCCATATGTTTTTCCAGGCTATTGAAGTGATCATGTCTTTATTTTTAAGCTCTCATAGCATTTATAACATTCATCCTGAAAATTTTGCGGGTACTGAATATAATTGCGATCGCAATAATTATCAGTACAACCACGATCTGCCACAGGTAAAAAGTATCAGGCAGCATTGTGGGCATAACCGGCTCGAATCCGTAGTCCTCGTACATGCGGGCAAACTCGCCGGTAAACCTCAGAGGATGATAATACCCATAAAACACAAACGGCAGTGACGCGGCAACACCTGCAGCGACGCCGAGAAAACCGATAAAAAGCATTTCCAGCGATAAGACAGTTGCCAGTTTCTTTTTCTTCATTCCAATTGAAACCAGCATTCCGAATTCCCTCCTTCTTTCAGCCATCATCATTAGCACTGTCCCGAAGACTCCGAAGGCGATTACCATATAAAGTACGGCTATCATTATCATTCCGCTCCTGTTGTCAGCTTCCATCTGGTTGACCATCAGCGCATTCAGTTCCTGCCATGTCTTAATGATCATTGGTTCAGAGACGATTTTCTGCAGTCGTTTTCCGGTTTGCGAAATATCATCGTCCCCGTTCCTGTTAAGGCTTATTACTGCTGAAGTTGCCATACCGGGAGCTGCATAAAGTTCCCTTGCAGTTTCGATAGGAATGTAAACGATAACATTATCAATATCCGGCGCAGGCAGCTTAATAATGCCTTTAACCGCATATTTGCCTGCTGCAGTTGTGCCATGGTAACCCTGACCCATTAAAACAATTGTATCACCGATGCCGGCTTTAAGATATTCAGATAGTCCGTCACCTATTACAACTTCGCCGGCACTGGTTCCTTCCAGGAAAGCATTTCTGAAGGAAGCATGTTTCCTGATCACCGGAAGAATGGCGGCACTGTCTTCATCACTTATACTGAGATCAAGCATAAGACGAACCTCGCTCGAATAGGCTTCATTTCTGAAAATATCAAGAAGCTTCTTTGTGCGATCGGGCAGTGTGTCATTTTTTAATGCTTCAACCGCAACGGGAGTAAGTTTGTATTTAACCATTTTGTTACTGACATTCATGACTTTATCTTCACCCCTGGGATCAATGCCCAGCACAATAGCTCCCTGTGTATGACTCCCTGAAGCTGCAAGCGCAAATGATTCAAGTCTTGGAACAACAGTAATTACGTTTGGATCCTCTTTAATCTGATCTATTAAAGCGTTGTCAATCTCAAAGCTGTAATCAATATTCGGATCATCAAAATAATCCACATGCTGCAATTGCAAATACCCGCTGTACGATTCAATCACATTCTTGAACATCCTGTCGTAGGCACCGAGCTGGAATGAACGCATGACCAGGGCAAAGAAGACGGCAAAAAATACCGAAGCTGCAGTGATCAGGGTTCTTCTCCTGTTTCGCCAGAGGTTTTTCCATGCAAGCTGATAGTCTTTCATGTCATTTAAATAAATTTCAGTTCCTATTTGAATGTTGCTTGTTACTTGTTACTTGTTATTTTGAACCAGCAACCAGCAACTAGTAACTATTTTCACCTGATTGTCTTCATATTCTGTTGTGAGAAAAAGCTCTCTTCCAGATTTATATTGAATTTCATCTCAACTATTCTCAGAATGGTTTTCTGTCCTTCCGTTTCAGCAGGAACGAGTTCAATCAGGGTTGGAAGAAGCCTGCCGTCAAGGATCTTAAGATCAGATGCAGTTTCAGATCGCACCAGGTATCCATCCTCGTCGTACAGCTCAGCCTTAAGTGCAATAAATTCCTTTTTATCCACCCACCATACCTGTGACCCCCAGAGGATATCGGCATCTTCCCTGGCTGTCAGCCTTATCTTATAGCACGGGTGCCCGTCAACTGCTTCCTCTCCCTCCGGTGAATGAGTATAATCATCAACCACTGAAGATTCCCTGAGAATATCATCATTGGTATAGTCTGAGCCCATCCATCCCTGCGACATCATTGAAGGGGGAAGCTTTATCAGCCTGTTTATCGCCGGATTCCAGCTCCACATTTCGTTTTTGCGTTTTAAAAACGACTGCCCTTTTTCACGTGCAGGGGCTGTAATGAGAGTCAGAGCATAATCATCCTCCTTTGCCCATGATTTGAATTCCACAGTTCTCTGCCAGGCTGGTCTGACTATGGTCATGGTCATCACGCTGTAGCCCGTCTGCTCGCCTTTGAACTTTTCATCAGCCTTCCTGACAATTTCTGTGGCTGACAGATTCTGCGCTTCCAGACATGGGCCCATCGCTGTTAAAATAATCAGTGAAAAAACCGGTTTTAAGCTTCTTTTCATTGCCGTTTATTTAAATAGCTCAATAATTTTATTGACTTCATTTTCATAATCAATCTCTTCGCTGTCGTCCGCATAGATAGCTGTAATAGCAAAACCCTTGATCGTTATCAGGAACATCTGGATTTCAAGCATCGGATTATAATTATCTCCCTTTATTATTTTCTTCCGCATGAAATAATCTGTAATCATTTTCATGATCCTTGAAGCAAAAAGGTCTTCCCTCGGCTTAATTCCGGATTTGATCAGTGATTCAGATCCCAGGAATGAATTCAAAAACTGCTTTCTCACATCACTCTGCATGAGAATCTGAACAAACAACCTCCAGAATGATCTTTTCTCCTTAAGAATTACTGATATTCTTCTTACAAAATATTCAAACTCATCTTCTGAAAGATACCCGTCCCTGTTAATGTCAAAATCCTGGTAAATTTCCATTACGGATCTTTCGATGATGGCTTTCAGCAGATCGTCCTTGCTCTTGAAATAATTATACATGAGTCCTTTAGAGATCCCAGCATGCTGTGCAATATGATTTATTGTCGTAGCATGATAACCTTCCTTTGCAAAATGTTCAAGGGCAGTATCCATTATCAGGGCTCTTTTCTCTTCCCTGATCTCTTCAAACTGCCTTGGTGTCCTTGGTGACATGTCTTTGATTGAACGGTTAGTCAAAGATAAAACATAAATATCATTACTTCCAAATTTTTTCCATGTTTTTTTATTCCCGATTTACGGAATTAGATTTATGATCTGCAAAATGCATTGTATAATTCACCGGATGAAAATTGAAATTCCCGTGAAGGTCAGCTTTAAATTCTACTTGATCCGCAACATTCAATTTGTCATTCCGTTATCCCTGGGACCTATTATTTGGAATCCCGTTTCAATTATTAAAAAAAGATTTTCTATCTTTATCAGTTGTACCTAAAAAGAAATTACAATGGCAAGTCTCAAGTTTCTTCTGGGAATGATCCCGTCAACCGCTAAAATTGAACAGGCTGAAAAGGCATTGGTAGCTGAATTCGATAAGCTTAATGCGTTTGCAGAGTCAGATACCCTGAAAAAATATACCGAGCTGAAAGAGCTGGTCACCTCGTCTGATTTCATTCAGAAAAAGAAAGGAATTGAGTCGCTCAGCTTCAGGGGTTCAGAGGAATGTGCAAAAGAAAAAGAGTTCCTCTCCCTCCAGAAAGCTAAAGATATCGTACTCTATTTCAGAACTGTTTCGGGACCGGCTTTAAAGAAATTCAGGGAGCTTGACGGTTCTGATAAGATAGCCGGTTATGAATCCCTTGAAAAACTCGTTCAGTCCATGGAATTCAGGGAAAAAATGAAGACAAAAGAATTCAAGGGATCTGATGAGGACAAAAAGCTCCAGGAATTCAACAGGCTGAAATCAAGTTCAGAGATTAAGGATTTTTATACATTCAGGAAATCAAAAGAGTATGCCAATTTCCTGAACACCGACGGCTCAGCAAGACTTGCCCGTTACAATGAGCTCAAGGAATATGTCGCCTCAAACGAATTCAAGGAAAGGAAAAACTATCTGCTCGATAAGAAAAGATTTGAAAAATCTGAAATGTTCAAACAACTCCAGGAATATGACAAGCTGGCAAAGAACGAGGATATCCTGTGGTACTTCAAGGTTAAGGATTCAAATAAATTTGATATCCTGAAAAACAGGGAGCTGATATTCAGTGATGAATTTGAAGGTGATAAACTTGATACTAAGAAATGGCTCACAAACTATTACTGGGGCGATAAATTGCTTAAAGACAATTATACGGTGGGAAATGATCTCCAGGCATATACTGAAAAGGACAACTTTGAGATCCGCAACAGTCTTCTCAAGATAATCACCAAACCCCAGAAGAAAGAGGGAAAGGTTTGGAGCACGGATGGTTTCAAAACAAAGGAATTTGCCTTTACATCAGGGATTGTAAATACCGGAAACAGCTTCAGACAGAAATATGGCACCTTCTCAGCAAAAATCAAACTCGGGAATCCGGCTGCCAAAAGCGCATTCTGGATGCTTGCCGAAAAGATAACTCCTCATATCGATGTTTGCCGCACAGGTAACGGAAAAGTTCAGTTTGATCACTTTGCGGCAATAGATAAAAAAGCAAAAGGATCGGTCGGCTCAAAATATGCAAATGATTTCTTCATTTTTACTCTTGAGTGGACTCCCGATAAGCTTGTATGGAAAGTAAATGATACTGTAGCATTTGCTCAGACAACGGATGTTCCTCAGGAACCAATGTATATTCTGTTTTCCGGTGGTCTTGACAAACCGGTCGGCAGCATGACTGCAATGGAGATCGACTGGGTGCGGGTATATCAGCCGAAGAAATAACCCCCGTCCCCCTAAAGCGGGACTGCCCCCTGAAGGGGGCTCAAAACCTGAATTACCCATGTATCCCTTGTTTTTCGGAAGCCCGAAGGGCAGGGTGTTCATTATCTGTAACTTTTTTCGTTTTTATCCGTCTTTATCCCGTAAACTGGTTTATGACAGTAGAAGAATATAACAGATCTGTTGAAGAATATGCTGATTCTGTTTACCGCTTCATCCGTGCAGATTTAAAGGATGATGACCGGGCAAATGATATTGTTCAGGACAGCTTCGAAAAGCTATGGAGACACGTGGCGGAGATAGAATTTGTGGTTGCTAAATCGTGGTTATTTTCAACTGCTTATCATGCAATGATTGACATCATCAGGAAAGAAAAGAGAATGACGGTCCTTGAAGATTTCCGGGAATATGACCTGTTGCACGAATCTCAGTATTCCGATCTTAACGAAATACTTCATTCGGCTCTGGAAAGGATACCCGAACAACAAAGAACCGCACTTCTGTTGCGTGATTATGAGGGATATAGTTATAAAGAGATAGGTGACATAACAGGAATGACAGAGGCACAGGTTAAAATATCCATTTACAGGGGCCGGATAGCCCTCAGAAATTATATTGGTAAAATTGAAACTGTTCTTTAGCCATGAAACCCGACAGATCAAATTATGAAATATGGCTGATTGACTGGCTTGACGGAAACCTCGATGAAGCCCGCACGGAACAGCTTATGGCTTTCCTTGACGAAAATCCTGATCTCAGGGAGGAGGCAGATTCATTGTCATTGACCCGTATTGTACCGGAAAACGGACCATCCATTGCTAAAAGCATGCTTAAAAAATCTCCAAAGGATCTTCCTCTGCCCCAGATTGAATTCCTTTCAGTCGCATATCTTGAAAATGACCTCTCTGCAGAACAGATAAAAGACCTGAAAGAGAATATTGCAGATAATCCTGACAGCAGGATGCTCTTTGAGACAATGCAGAAAACCAGGCTTAAACCCGGGGATTACCGGTTCAGGTATAAAAACCGGCTTTTAAGAAAACCACTTTCAGAAAGGATATTACGCATCTCGGCGATCGGACTGAGCGCAGCGGCAGCAGTTACAGTTCTTATTGTCAGCTTCCTTGCCCTTCCGCGCACATTCAAAACAGAACAAGAGAGCATTGCCATGAATCCTGTAAAAGACACCATTGTCATCCGCTCCGGAAATATTCTTAATAATAAAGAAAATGTCGCTTACATTGAAGAAATGACGGTCAGGATCAATTCTCCCGAAATCGCTTTACCGGATATTACTGTTGCTGAAGATCAGAATACAGTTTACATTTCTGAAAATTCAGAGACACTCCCGGAGCGTAATACCGAGTATTTTGTTTCTGCTGTTCCTGTTCTTTCAGGTTTTGAAATAAGCAATGAAATAACATCAGCTTCCCTGGTTGCATCTAACATTATTACCATTGATCCTCAGAATTATGATCCTGAAAGAGGAAGGATAAGAAAATTCATTGCCAGCACATTCCGTGAAAAAATACTTAAAGATGAAGTATACAATGATACTCCGCTTCAGCCATATGAAATAGCTGAAGCAAGCATAGGTGGCCTTAACAAGCTTCTTGGATGGGAAATGGCCCTGGTAAAGACAACTGATGATGAAGGTGAAATGCAATCCTATTACTTCAGCTCAAGGGTGCTGAGATTCAATGCCCCTGTTAAAAAGTCCAATCCTTCACTGTAACTTTTCAGGTATGATGTACGTCCCGGCAATAGAAACACTTAAAAGGACAGTCATGAAAAAGATAGGAATTATTTTATTGCTGGCAGCAATAATAACACAGGGATTCAGCCAGGAGAGTTCGGCTGAAAAGAAGGAGCCGGTAAAGCAGGAAGCCGTTAAGGACACGAATGAAATAACCCGTGTCATTGTCGGCAACGACCTGGTTGTAGTTGAGAACGACGAAGAGGCCGTCAAAGTCAAGGTTGGCAACAGGGGTGTTGTCATACTGGAATCGCTTGAGGAAGGCGAATCAAAGATCCAGTTTGAAAAATATGATGAAGGTGATGAGGATTCCTTCTTTGAATATTACAGGGAAGATGATGAGAATGACCGGGCTCAAAGAAGGAACCGGTTCAAAGGTCACTGGTCGGCTTTTGAGGCAGGGATAAATAATTACCTTACCTCCGATAACAGCCTTACATTGCCCGAAAGCATTGATTATATGAATCTTCATTCATCCAAATCGCTGAACTTCAATATTAATTTTTCCCAGATGAGCCTGGGATTTACAAGACATTTCGGAATTGTAACAGGACTGGGCATAAACTGGAACAATTACAGGTTTGATGGAAATAACAATATCCAGAAGGGAGAAGGAGGTATTATTGAAATACTTGATCCGGGTGTCCTGCTTAAGAAGTCCAAGCTTTCAACAGCTTACCTGAATCTGCCGTTCCTTCTTGAGATCCAGATTCCTGCTGATTATCATACTCTTAATCTGGCATTCGGTCCGGTAGGTGCCATAAAGCTCTATTCCAGTTCAAAAATGATATTTGAAGACGGCGACAAGATAACATCCGATGGCGATTTCAGTCTTAATCTCTTAAGGTACGGCGTAACGGCCCGTTTCGGATTTGAGAATTTTCATGTCTATGGAACTTATTACCTGACTCCGCTTTTCAAACCGGGAAAGAGCCCTGACGGCGTGGAGCTGTTCCCGTTTGAACTAGGACTTGCATTCACTGTTAACTGATTATTTTTCATTCCTTTCCTCCATCCAACGCCTTATCTTTGTAAATCAACCATTAATATTATGGCGGACGATTTATTATCAACCCGGGAGATCAGGAGGTACAGAAGGAGTGCTCAGCGATAAAATGCTGATATGACTTAATAACATTAAAAGATATACCATGAGATTATTACTAATCAGTAACTCGACCAATCCGGGAGAACCCTATCTTGACTACCCGAAGAAAAACATCTTTGATTTTCTGGGTGCCAGTCCCGTAAAAGCATTATTTATCCCTTACGCTGCTGTTACATTCTCGTATGACGTATATGAACAGAAGGTTTCTGAAAGGTTTCGTGAAGCGGGACATGACATAGAGTCAATCCACAGGTTCAGTGATCCTGTTGCAGCTGTAAAAAATGCTGCTGCCATTGCTGTCGGAGGTGGAAATACCTGGAAGCTGCTTAAAACGATCAGAGATAATAATCTCATTGATGCAGTAAGGAAAAAAGTAATGAATGGAACCCCGTATATAGGATGGAGCGCCGGATCAAATGTGGCTTGTCCGACAATCCGGACAACCAATGATATGCCTGTAACACAGCCTGATTCGTTTGATGCCTTTAACCTGGTTCCCTTCCAGATAAATCCTCATTATCTTGATGCTAATCCTGAAGGCCATGCCGGCGAAACAAGGGAACAAAGGATAGAAGAATTCATTGAGATAAATCCTGATGTTTTTGTTGTAGGCCTGAGGGAAGGGACAATGCTCCTGATAGAGAATGGCATTATTAAGCTGACAGGGCCAAGAAAAGCAAGAATATTCAGGAAAGGAACCCTCCCCAAAGAACTTGGCACAGGCGAGGACCTCTCCTTCCTGCTATGATTCAAGGTCTCACATTCATCCAAATGAATTACCTTTGTCAACTGATATCGGCGCAACTACCAGGTATCAGGACAGAATATGAGACTATTTTTCAGAATCCTTAAGATATTTGCTGTTCTGATTATTGCAGTTACTGTAATTCTCTTTTCCGCTTCGTTCCTGATGCGGGATAAAGTTGCCGGTATTGTAATTAAATCACTGAATAAGAGCATAACAACGAAATTTGAATTTGAGTCCGTCAGGTTATCTTTCCTGAGGAAGTTTCCAAAAGCATCCCTTGACCTTAAAAACGTTCTTGTACACTCATCCCCGGATTTTGACAAAAAAGCTTTCGCCGGTATGGATACCGATACTCTCCTCGCTGCAAAATCAGTATTTATCGAATTCAATATTGCAGATATTTACCACGGGATTTACAATATTGACAGGATAGGAATAAAGGATGGTTTACTGAAGCTGTTCACCGATACTTCAGGTATGGTAAACTACGATATCTCAGTTGAAACCGGAGAGGAGAGTGAAAGTAACTTTACAATTGACCTGAAAAAGATCTCGCTGAGCAGCCTTCGGGCATATTATAACAACCTTGCAACTGAGCTTGTAATTGAAGGAGTCATGGAAAACGGCCACCTCAGGAGCAGGTTATCCGGTGATGAAATTGATTTTACAGCTGCTTCAGAAATGCGTATTGATAATTTCCAGCTATACAATACAAGAATTACCAGTTCTATCCCGGCTGAGATTGATATCAATCTTCAAAGCTCCGACAGCGGTATTCGTTTTAATAAAGGTTATCTGAAAGTTGATGATTATTCTTTTTCTGTTAATGGTTTCATTTCATCTGAAGATGTGCTTGATTTATCACTTGCTGGTGAAAATCTAGATCTGCCGGGAATGAAGAAGTATCTCCCTGAAGAATTCCTGAAAAAAATTTCCGGGTATGATCCTGCCGGTATACTTCAGATAACCGGTACTGTCAGGGGACCTGCGAGCAGAACTGCATATCCAGAGATAGAAATCAGTTTCTCCCTGAAGGATGGTTCTGTAACCCTGCCGGATAATAGCTTCAACCTTAACAGTGTCTTCTTTTCAGGTTCCTATTCAAATGGCACAGAACATAATCCCGTGACAAGCTCCTTTACCATAAACAACTTCAGCGGGAATCTGGGTTCAGCGCAATATACAGGATCTTTAACTCTCAGTAATTTTGATTCCCTGAATGGGGCGCTTCAGCTAAAAGGGAAAGTGATTCCTGCTGAGCTGAAGGATTTTTTCAGGGTAAAGGCTATCTCCTCATCAAAGGGATCCATAGATGTTGATCTTAAACTGGAAGGTGCGCTGCCGGATAAGGAGAAATTTGAATTCTGGGATATTCTTGATCTGAATCCGGTTGCAGATATGATTTTTAATTCTTTTTCACTGGGTCTAAAGAATGACAAAATCAGGATATACGGGGTTACCGGGAACTTGTACTTGTCGGATTCAGTAACAGCGGAAAATTTCCGGATCGGATACAGGGAACATAATTTTATTGTAAACGGGATCTTTAAAGATTTACCTGAGTGGTTCGCAGGCAAACCAGTAATGCTTATCGCTTCAGCCTCCCTCAGGTGTGACCATCTGGTTCCTGAATCACTCTTTTCATCTTCATCAGGGCAGGAATCTTCTTCAGACACAAAAAAGGCAACTTCATTTCCTTCAGACATTATACTTGATCTGAATTATAGTATTGACACACTGAGGATTAAAAAATTCAAAGCTGAAAAAATTACCGGAACACTCAGCTATAAACCAAAGGTATTAAACATTAAAAACCTGAGCCTGAACACTCTTGACGGGAAAATTTCCGGTAATGGTTTTATTGTTCAGAATCCTGACAGATCGTTTAATGCCAGGGCGAGTCTTGATCTTAAAGATATCAACATCAATTCCGCATTCATGTCATTCAATAATTTCGGTCAGGACTTTCTCCGGGCAGAAAATATAAACGGGGATCTTTCCGGCTCTCTTTCCCTGCTTCTGCCTGCTGATTCACTATGGAAGATTGACATAAAATCAATAAATGCAGAGGGTGAATATGTTATCGTGAATGGATCACTGGTCGATTTTGATCCCGTCAGGCAGCTCAGTGCTTTCATAGAGCTTTCGGAGCTTGAGAATATAAGATTTGAGCAACTTGAAAATGATTTCTTCATAAGGAACAACTACCTGTATATACCACAGATGGATGTGAAATCAACTGCGGCTGATTTATCAGTCAACGGAAAACACAGTTTTGATAATGATTATGAATATCATGTGAAGATCCTGCTGTCAGAAATACTCAGCAGGAAACTTAAGAAACCCAAACCCAATACTACAGAATTCGGAGCTGTAAAAGATGACGGACTGGGCCGCACTTCAGTTCTTCTTAAAATTGAAAGCACGGGAGATGATGTAAAGGTAGGCTATGATGTGAAGGCTGCAGGAAATGAGATCAGGAATGATATCAGAACTGAAAGGCAAACCCTTAAAACAATCCTGAACGAAGAATACGGATGGTTTAAGGATGACACAGCTGAGGCTGCAGCGGAAAAACCAGCAGCAGGTGTACCCAGATTCAGGATAAGCTGGGAAGAGACTGATACTGTAACTGTTGAAACCGCTGAACCTCCTGAAGAAAACAGGGAGAATCCATTGAAAAATCTATTTAAAAAAAGAAGATAATCATTGAACGGTTACCGTAATAAAACCTCCTGGATGCTTTTCCTGTTCCTGTTCGCAATACTTACAGGCATGGGATCTCTTGTTTATACCCGCTATCTCGTTGGTATCCTTAAAAATGAAGAGAGGAAAAAGGTTGAGCAATGGGCTGAAGCGACAAGGCTATTGTTTCTTGCCGATTCAAGCCAGAATATCGAATTCCTCTATTCCATCATTGAAACCAATACAACAATTCCTGTCATCCTTACCGATGAAAAAGACAGCATCATCAGCTCTGGAAATTTTGATGAAATCAGGATACGTGATCCCCTGTACCTGAGGGCTCAGCTTGAAAAAATCAAAAAGAAAAACAATCCTATTATCATTGATCTGGGTAAGAATCATGCTAACCTTATCTATTTTAAGGACAGCATTATTCTTTCCCAGCTGAACTATTATCCATATGTCCAGATGGGCATTATTGTACTGTTCATCCTTGTGGCATACCTTGCATTCAGTTCATCGCGAAAAGCAGAAAGCAACCAGGTGTGGTTAAGCATGTCAAGGGAAACTGCTCACCAGCTTGGCACACCCACATCTTCACTGTCAGGATGGGTTGAAATACTACAAAGTAAATACCCGGAAGTTACACTTACAAAAGAGATTTCACTTGATGTTGAAAGGCTTGAAAAAATAACTGAGCGGTTCTCAAGGATCGGATCAAAACCTGTTCTGAACAATGAGAATATTGTGACAATTGTTTCACGTACTCTTGATTATATTAAATCCCGAACGTCATCAAAGATAAGGTTCATCACTGGTTATAATGAAACCGGGGCTGTAATTGTTCCTCTCAATGCTGCCCTTTTTGAATGGGTGATTGAGAATGTGTGCAAGAATGCCATCGATGCGATGGAGGGCAGCGGCGAAATAAGGATCAATATTTCTGAAACAGAAAAGAACGTTATTATTGATGTATATGATACCGGGAAAGGCATCCCCAAAAATGCTTTCAAAAAGATCTTCAATCCGGGCTATACCACCAAGCAGAGAGGATGGGGCCTGGGACTTTCACTTGCCCGGAGGATAGTTGAAGATTTTCACAAAGGCCGCATCTATGTAAGGCATTCAGAAGTCGAAAAAGGATCGTGCATAAGGATAGTCATGAATAAATAATCAGTCAATGAGGAGGAAGGATTTCGAGATAATGGCTCCTGCAGGATCTTATGAATCACTAGCTGCTGCAATACAGGGCGGTGCTGACTCGGTCTATTTCGGCGCAGAGCAGCTCAATATGAGAGCCGGTTCTGCAAATAACTTTACCCTCTCCGACCTGGGGAAAATAGCTGAGGTCTGCAAAAACAACGGATTAAAAAGCTATCTCACAGTAAATGTTGTTGTCTATGACAGCGAAATAAAACAGATGCATGAGATCATTGATGCTGCTGTTTCAGGCGGGATCTCAGCAATAATAGCATCCGACATCTCAGTTATTGATTATGCATTCCGGTCAGGGATTGAGGTACATATTTCAACACAGCTTAATATTTCAAATGCAGAAGCCCTCAGGTTCTACTCGCAATGGGCCGATGTCGTGGTGCTTGCCAGGGAGCTGAATCTCGATCAGGTAAAGCAGATATCCGGTACAATCCGTGAACAGAATATTAAAGGACCAGGGGGCAACCCGGTAAGAATCGAAATGTTTGCCCATGGAGCTTTATGCATGGCAATCTCCGGAAAGTGCTATCTCAGCCTTCACGAGAATAATACTTCAGCAAACCGGGGAAACTGCTACCAGACATGCCGTAAATCCTATATCGTTACAGAGAAGGAATCAGGGTATCAGCTTGAAGTTGATAATGAAAATATTATGTCACCAAAGGACCTTTGCACAATCGGATTTATCGACAAAATGATTGATGCCGGGGTTACAGTATTCAAAATTGAGGGACGTGCCCGGTCTGCAGAGTATGTGAAAGTAGTCTCTTCTTGTTATGATGAAGCTGTAAAATCAGTTATTGACGGAACTTATTCTTCTGACAAAACCGATGCCTGGAAACAACGTCTTTCCATGGTATTCAACAGGGGTTTCTGGGATGGCTACTATCTCGGGCAGAAACTGGGAGAATGGAATAACGGGTATGGATCAGCTGCCACAAAGAAAAAAGTATACCTGGGTAAGGTAACCAACTATTTCACCAGGCTGAAAGTAGCTGAGATCAAGGTTGAAAACGGCAATCTGACCAGGGGTGACACAATCCTTATCATCGGACCGACTACAGGAGTGATTGAACATACTGTCAGCGAGATACGTGTCGATCTTAAGAAGGCCGATACGGCTGAACAGGGCGAGCTTTGTTCAATAATGGTCCCTGATTACCTCAGGAGGTCTGATAAAATCTACAGGTGGGTAAATGCTGAAGATATAAGGAAGCATTAAACTGACCGGATCACCAGGTTATCTTATTTATAGCTTTAAGTACTTTCCCGGCATTTGATTCAATATCATCAGTGTCTGTTTCGACATATACCAGGTTCTTTGCCTGTTTTCGCCTGATGCCATACAGGTAGGTTTTATCGTAGTATTTAAGGGTGATCTCTACAGCCTTTGTGAAATCGCCGGTGCTGATGGCGTTCAAAGCATCCCTGGTATTGTCACCTCCCAGCCTCTTGCTTATCTTCTGAACTGATTCTATAAGCATCTCCGGCGGGTAAGCTGAATATTCCCTGACAAGACCGGGCAGTCTTTTCTGTATTTCCATCATGAGTATTATTGTCGGGTATTCCTGCATATTATTATAAAAAACATCCGGTATAAATACATTTCCGATATTGCGGCTTTCATCTTCCATCCACACCGGGAGATCAACGCTCTGCTTTCTCCATTCATCATAAAGAAGATTCGCGAAATGTTCTGTGGTTGGCTGGGGCGGCTGGCCAAGTGCTCCGAATGCTGATCCTTTGTGGTTTGCAAGTCTCTCCAGATCAATTATCTGGTGACCAAGATCTTTCAGATATCTCAATATATGCGTTTTACTGCTTCCTGTCAATCCGCCGAGAATAATTGTTTTTCTTTTTCCCGACAGTTTTGCAAGGATATGGGAACGGTATGCCTTATAACCTTTCTCAAGAACCCTGATTTCAATATCACCAAGGGAAAAGAGCCATGCCATTGCTTCTGATCTCATGCCTCCCCTCCAGCAGTGAACAAGTAGTTTACCGTTCCGGGCTATTCCGAGGGCTTCCTTAAGCTTTAAATGCATTGCAGGACCCGATAGTTCAATACCCTTCATTATAGCTTTGCTGCGCCCTTCTTTCTTGTATCTGATCCCTACGGTTTCCCTCTCCCTGTCATCAAACAGAGGAATATTATACGCTCCCGGAATATGTCCTGAGTTAAATTCTGAAGGAGATCTGACATCTATTACCGGGATGTTTTCAGCCAGTTCCAGAAATTCGGAGATATCTGTCTTTTTCAGATGAGGCAGCTTTTCAGTTCTTCTTAAAGTGTTTTGCAAACAGCTTTTTCAGCTCTTCGATCCTGACAGGCTTGGCAATGAACTCTTTAATGCCCGACAATTCGGCTTTTCTTTTGGTATCAGGCATATTGTCGGCTGTAAATGCGACGATCAGGATTGATTTTTCGCTGGCAAGTATTTTCCTTGCAGTATCATATCCGCTCATTTCGGGCAGAATAAGATCCATGAAGATGAGGTCGTAATGTTTTTCTTTTGCTTTATTGAACCCTGCATTCCCGTCGTCAGCCATATCACAGGAATGCCCCAGGATCTTAAGCATTGTACTGATCACCTTCTGATTCATTTTATTATCCTCGACAACCAGTATTTTCAGATCACTCTTTATATCACTTATATCGAAAGATTCAGGACCTGCTTCGATATAAGGAAAGCTGTCCTGGATCATTGCAGCCAGTTCGCTCGCATTATATGGTTTTACAAGGTAATGATCAACCCCCATAGTGATGCATTTCATGTAATTTCCTTTCAGGTCATTTGAAGTGATCATCATAAGTACAATATTTCCTGAGAGATTGTTTTCCCATATTGCCCTTGCAGCATTGAATCCGTTAAACTCTTCATCATCAAGTATTACAACCAGACTGAATTTGTCTTCTGATGAATTCAGATTTGCCTTTATCTGGTTTACAGTCAGTTTCTGGAAAGTTGTTACACTGACATTGAGACCTATCTTATGGAGTGATCCGAGGATCTCCTCGTCCCTGTTCTGGGTGCCGGAAATGATAAGTGTCCTTATCTTATTGAAAGACTTTATGTTTTCCTGGTTAAGGTTTTTTACAATACGGTCGTTTGAATATGCCGTTATTGTAAATTTTATTTTTGTGCCTTTGTCTCCCTGGATTCCTGAAGGACTTTCGGCTGTCAGCTCACCACCCATCATTTCTACAAGCTGTCGGGCAAGAATGGTCCCGAATCCTGATTCGTCACTGCTTTTAATTGCTTTTGATTCGATGTTAATAAAATCACCAAAGATCTTTTTAAGGGATGCTTTATCGAAATTCAGCCCGGTATCTGACAGTTCAAATCCCAGGGTTACAATTCCGCTTTTGTTGCTTTGCTGTCTGCAGTTCAGGCGGATCTCTCCCCTGTCGGTATTCCTGGCAGAATGATAAATGAGGTTGGTAAGAACCTGACGCAGCCTGAAGGGATCGGCTACAATGCTTTCCGGAATGTTAGTATCGACATCATATGAAAAACTGACATCCTTATCGGTGATATATGTCTTTGCCAGATCGGCACAATAGCTGACTTCTTCCCTCAGATCAAACGGGACTTCATCGAGGATCATCCTGCCTGTCTCAATCTTCGAAAAATCAAGTATATCATTAATGATATTCAGGAGAACTTCGGTTGACCTCCGAAGGATTAGTACAATTTCCCTGACCTCAGTGTTCAGTTCATATTTGCTGATCACATCGGTCATACCTATAATGCCATTCAGTGGTGTTCTGATCTCATAACTCATTCTTGCAAGGAACTCTGATTTGGCAACATTGGCTTTGGCTTCCTGTTTTCTGGCCGACTCAAGCATGGTTACATCAATAAGAATCTCCATATCGGCCTCTTCTCCCATAAAAACAACCGGTATGCTATTCCTGTAAAGGACTATTTCGCCAACTTCTTTCTTGATTATTACAAACTGGTCGGGATTGAACGAGCCTCCAAGGTTTTTTGCAAAATAATCGCTGACATCAGTAACAGATGTTTCAGGAAAGATCTTCCCCTTCATGTCTTCTTCTCCCGAATAGGAATACTGAGTTGCAGCAACCTTGTTTGCCTTGATTATCTCCCTGTCTTTATTGTGAATAATGACTCCCACAGGCATTTCCTCTATCAGCCTGAAGAGCATTTTTTCAGATTCTCCAAGCCGTTTTGTTTCCGATTTCTGTGAATTCAGCTTTCTCCAGAAAATAAAGATGATGACCTGTATCAGGAAAAGAGTGCCCAGAACAATAAATACAGAGTTCCTGATTATGTATTTCTGGAAGAACTCTGTTGGTGCCGAAAACACTATTCCCAGGTCTCTCCCCAGAAGCTGGGTTGAATAATATGAAGATATGATCTCTTTCGGTTTGCTTCCGTCAATTACCGCACTGTGGACAATGTTTTCGATGGAGCCCTCTATAAGTGCAGTTGTGATTGTTTTGAGCTGAGAGTATGAAATCTTTTTGCCCGCGTTATCATAAACTATTTCTCCTGAATCACTTACAACCCACTGCCACTGGTAATCCTTCAGGTTGAATACAGAGAATATTTCATTGAAATATTTCTGATAATCTACAGAGACTGCAATATTGCCGACAACATTATTATTTTCAAATACAGGCAGGAAATATTCATATTTTTTGTCTTCAAAAACCATTTGGTCAAACTTAAAGATATCTCCCTGAACATGCAGGATAAACTTTTGGTCAAGCCATATCGTATTATCCTTTTTTAGAGTATACTCATTCCTGTTATTATCAAACAATTTGATGCCGGTAATGAAATTGCCATATTTCGTATAGAATAATTTCATTTTGTCAATTGCCCGATCCTGGTTATCCTGATTTTTGAAGAATTTGGCAAGATCCTCTGAATAGCTTATTTCATTAAAATCGCTTACGAAATAGTTGTTTGTGCTGTCAACAGAAAGTCCTATTATCTGGACCTGGCGGTCGAGCAACGCAACAATATATTGTATTTGTTTATTATACAGGTTTTTGTAATACAGGTAATTAGCAAACATTATCAGAATGAATGCTGAATAGACCATTATTAATAACTTCTTCATCCGATGAACAACTAGATGCAGGTCAGTATAAAGATAACAAAAAAATGATAAATCACCGGTATTTCCGGTTTTCGTCCTCCAGGATGTTTATATAGCTTCTGTAGCGGAGCGGATCAATTATTCCTTCTTCAACAGCATTTCTTACCGCACACCCGGGTTCGTCAAGATGCAGGCAGTTGTAGAAACGGCATTTTTCCGATATCCTGAAAATCTCCGGGAAAAAATGATATATTTCGTTCCTGTCCATGTCGACAACTCCGAAGCCCCTTATGCCCGGGGAATCTATAACAAAACCTCCGAAGGTCATCCTGTGCATTTCAGGGAAAGTTGTCACATGCTTGCCCTGCCTGTGATACTCTGATACACTCTCTGTTTTAAGATTCAATGAAGGATTAAGCAGGTTGAGAAGGGAGCTTTTTCCAACGCCGGAATTTCCTGCAAGCAGACTTACCTTGTCCTTCATTTTCTCGCGTACAGATTCAATCCCGGTATTATTTACGACTGACAACCCGAAACACTCGTACCCTATTTGTTCATAAAGGGAAATATAGTATTCCATCTTCTCTCTTTCCTCATCCCCGTAAATATCGGTTTTGTTTATTAAAATGCCTGCAGGGATCCTGTAAGCTTCCGCAGTAATAAGAAACCTGTCAATGAACTCAGCCGGTGTTTCTGGAAATATAATGGAGATCATCAGAAATGCCTGGTCAATATTTGCTGCAATTATCTGATATTCCTTTGAAAGGTTTGATGATTTTCTGAGGATATAATTCCTGCGTTGAAGGACTTCCGTTATTATTCCTGAATTGCTGTTCTGTTCAAATTCAAACAGGATATTGTCACCGACAGCCACAGGATTTGTCGTCCTGATCCCTTTGACCCTGAATTTGCCTTTTATATTACAATCAATTACCTCCCCGTCATGATACAGGATCCTGTACCTGCTGCCAGTGGATTTTATGACTAAACCTTTTTCCAAATCAGTTGTCCGAAGCCATCAGCAGGAATGGCTTCATTTCGAAGCTGTGATAATAGGGCCTCAGCCTTTCAGTATTATAGTCCGAAATCTTGACAACTTTTTTGGATGCAGTTATGACATCAATAGGGACATTGTCATAACGTCCGTTCTTCAGGACTACAATTCTTCCGTGCACACCTTTCAGAATAAGGTCAAGGGCCAGATTGCCGTAAGCCATCGGGACTATAGAATCCAGGGCATCAGGATCTCCGCCACGAACCAGATAACCGAGCTTCTGATTGATAATATTGATAGTTTTCCCTCCGTTGTATTTTCCAGACAACTCTTTGATTTTCTGGGAAACAACATCTCCTATACCTCCCAGTTTTGCGTGTCCGTATGCATCCCTTTCACTGTCGGAGAAAATCATTTCTCCTCCTTTGAACATTGCTCCCTCAGAAACCAGCACAATGGAGTATTTGCTTGGGTTATGATTCCTGTCCTCGACAAGGAGTTTTGTAAGAAGGTCTATATCAAATTTATATTCAGGTATAACACATCTGTTTGCCGATCCTGCCATTGTCGGAAGCATTGCAGTGAATCCTGCATACCTGCCGAACACTTCCAGAACCATAATTCTCTCATGAGATCCTGCAGATGTCCTTAATGTATTTGTCATCTGGATTGTCCTTGACACACAAGTGCTGAAGCCGATGCAATAGTCTGTTCCGGGAACGTCGTTGTCCATTGTTTTCGGTATAGCAACAACATTCACTCCCTTCTTATAGAGATGAACTCCATAGCTGAGTGTATCATCGCCCCCTATCGGGATCAGATAGTCAACATTCAGCCATTGCAGGTTTTTTATAATTTCCGGGGTAAGGTCATTCATTTCTGCATTGTAGGTTCCCTGCAGATGTTCGGGAACGCTTGATTTTGACATATGGCTTGGTCTTGTCCTTGAAGTATGCAAAAAAGTACCGCCGGTCCTCCCGGCCTTGTTTACTATATCATCGGTAAGCGGAATGAAATTGTTACTGTTATCAAACTTTTGGTCCCTGATAAGTTCAGTTATACCAGCCCATCCTCTTCTGAGGCCTATCACCTTGTAACCTTCCCTGTTTGCACGGATAGTCACCGCACGGATCGCAGGGTTAAGCCCCGGCACATCACCTCCCCCGGTCAGAATAGCAATTATCCCCTTTGTTTTCTTAACGTTTGCCATTATATTCTCTTTTTTAATTGTTGCCATATTCTTTTTCTTAAGACCGCTAAAGTATAACATTTTGATTTTATTACAAAAACCCTGAATAACAGCAATAGACAAGTTTTGATTAATTTGCATCCCGGAAAAACCCATTACAATGAACCGTACTGAAAAAGTACTGATAACCGGCGGAAGCGGTATGACAGGCAGGTATCTTACTTCCTGGCTGATACATGCAGAACCTGGGAGGAGGCTGCGTGCCGCTTTGCCGGATCAGGAATACGTACGGTAAGGATACGGACAGCCGTGGTGTTTGAAAAGGATTCAGATATCAATGGATCCATATCAAAGATCTTTGTAACATTTACCTGAAAGCCCTGAAAGATGATAAAATGCAGGGGCCGTATAATGCGGCATCCCCCGCATATGTAACACAGCTTGATGTGGTCAGGGGACTGGCAAAGGCTATGAATAAAAAGGGAATCCGTTTCCCGGTACCCTCGCTGATGCTGAGAGTTGTGCTGGGAGAGATGGCTAATATGATCCTGTTTGGAAGCAGGTTATCAGTTTGAATTTGATAACCTGCAGAAAGCATTAAATGATATTATAGGGTAATGATTCCTTTTATTTACCGCCTATCTGCATTTCGGCTACCCTGAATGTTGGAGCGGTATTGGTCCTGTTCATATCGAGGTCGTTGCCCATCATGTCAATTGCATTAAGAATATCTAAGGCCCTTCCTGCGACCGTCACTCCTTTCACAGGATGGATGATTTCACCGTTTTCGATCCAGAGTCCGCTGGCTCCTCCGCTGAAGTTGCCGCTTACAGCATCAATTCCATAACCCGTAACTTCAAGAAGAAGAAGTCCTTTTCCTGTTGCTGCGATTATTTCATTTCTTGTATGCTCTCCGGTTGAAACATAAACATTATGTGTGCCTATTCCCGGAAGAGAGCTGAATCCTCCTCTTGAAGCATTGCCTGTGCTCTTTACTCCTGCCCGCTTAGCGGCTTTCGTATTGTAAATGAAGCTTTTAAGAACACCGTTTTCAACAAGGATGTTTTTGGAGGTAGGAACTCCTTCTCCGTCAAAGGGTGAGCTTCCGAGGCTCTTCTGTCTTGTTCCGTCATCAGTTACTGTCAGAAGCGCTGACGCAAACTGCCTGTTAAGATAATCTTTCAGGAAGCTTGCACCCTGCAGGACTCGCTCTCCGTTGACTGCAGTAATAACGCCGCCCAGCAGTGCTCGTGCAACATCCGGATCAAAAATAACGGCAGCTTTCTGTGTTTTTATCATTACAGGGTCGAGCAGTTCAATTGCTTTCTTTGAAGCAACGGCTGCGATTTCCTCCAGGGGTAACAATTCGGAAAAGAAAACACGTGAACAGTACTCTCCCCCGGTGTTTTTCTGGTCTCCCTTTTCAGCAACTACAGAAACACCCATGAAACAACCTGATGACTTACAGGATTTTACTATCCCGTTCGAGTTTCCGATAAAGATCTCCGATTCACTTTCTCCATAACCAGCTCCCGCGCTTTTTGTGATCCTTGGATCCTTCATGGCAAGCGTTTCAAGCTCAAGTGCCATTTTGATCTTTTTGTCCATTGGCTCAGCAGCAATCCCCGGATCGAACAGGTCTGCAACCGGGGTGACTCCTTTATCATCCGGCAGAACATTGTTTTCATCAGGTGTTGACAGCTTTGCAAATGCAATCGCTCTCGATATAGTATCTTCAAGCGCCCTGCTGCTGAAATCATTGCAGTGGCTGAATCCCAGTTTCCCTTCTACAAAAACCCTGAAGCCGACTCCCTGAGAAGCAGCTTCCTCAATGGTTTCAATTTCCGATTTAAGAATATTGATTGACAGGCTTCTGTTTGTCTCCAGAAATACTTCTGCAGCATCAGCTCCCATGCTTAAGCATTTCTTGACAAGCTTTTCAGTTAAATCCATATTATTCATGATGATTCCGGTTAACGTTAAAATTATGCTTTGCTTCCTCCTACATTTATCCCTCTTATTCTAACAGTCGGCTGACCGGCTGTTACTTCTGCTGATTGCCCCTTCCCGCATATGCCCGGACCGAATTCAAGGTCATTGCCAACAGCATCAATATTAGAGATCACATCCATGCAGGAACCTATAAGGGTTGCTCCCTTTATAGGCTTTGTCTTCTTTCCGTTCTCAATGAGATATGATTCCCTGCATGTGAAATTGAATACCCCTGTAATCGGATTTACACTTCCTCCGCTGAGGCTTTGCACATATATCCCTTTCCTGGTTGAGGCAAGAATATCCCCGGGATCATCCTTCCCGGTTTCAATGAAAGTATTTGTCATCCTCGGTATCGGAATGTATCTGAATGATTCGCGTCTTCCGTTACCTGTTCTGGTCATGCCAAGCTGTCCTGCACTGAGAATGTCGGTCATGAATCCCTTCAATACACCATTCTCTATCAGTACATTTCGCCTGGCTTCTGTGCCTTCATCGTCAAAGTTAATGGTGCCCCTGAAATTTGGCAGAGTTCCGTCATCTATCATTGTAAAACAGTCGCTTGCCACTTTCTGTCCCATCTTCCCGGTAAATGCCCCGATGCCTTTTGCAATGTTATCTGCCTCAAGAGGATGTCCCACAGCTTCATGTACCAGGACACCTCCCCAGCCATTCTGCATCACGACATCCATAATGCCTGCAGGTGCATCTTCTGCTGCCAGCATTGCTATGGCTTCCCGTGCCGCATTCCTGGCAACAGTTTCAGGAGTTACATTTTCAAACATCTCAAATCCTGAATGGTTGCTGAGCCTTTCACGGGCCATGTGTCTTGCCTTGCCGTCATCGCTCATTGCCTGGACAATAAAGAACAAAAGAGGCAGTTCGCTTTTAAGATATACTCCTTCGCTGTTGGCTATGATCCTGCTTCTGACTTCATCGTAATAGTCGATCATAACCATTTTAATCCTGGGATCATAGTCTTTTGCAGCCTGATCTGCCCTTTTTATTATCTCAATCCTTTTTTCATCAGCTATCTCCCCGAGAGGCATTTGTACCGTAACAAATGATGGTCTTGCTGTTTCACTGATATTGACAGGGGTGACAGTATTACTGTTCAATGCAACATACGATGCCACCTCAGCAGCCCTCATAAGTTTTTCTTCTGCTATCTCATCGGTATACGCATATCCGGTTTTGTTGCCTGAGATAACCCTTACACCTGCTCCCTGGCTGATCCCGTAGAGTCCGCTCTTGAATTTCGACTCTTCCATAACGATCTGCCTTGAGATCCGGTTTTCAAGATATACGTCTGCAAAACCGCCTCCCTTTTCAAGGGCTTTTGCAATTACCCTGGCAAGCATCTCCTTGTCCGTTTCCTGAAAGGATGAGCCTGCGGTTCCTTTCTGGCATGATACAAGCTGGGTAAGCAGGGCTGGCGTGGCAGCAATCAGTAAGCCGCCCTTCATGCTCAGCTCAAGGAACTTTCTCCGCGGAATGTCCCTTACACTGTATTTTTCGATTTTCATGCTTTTGATTTTTTGACTGTTCAAATAAGTTCCTAAAAATATAAATTATTCCTGAACCTTTACATGATATTAAACTCCCTGTCTTTCAAAACGCCGCCCCTGGTTGACAGAACGCTGGCTTTGCCTTTCAATTCAGCTCTTGAATAAAGCCTGATATTGAAGACAGCCGTTGTCACGGAACCTCCTTCCGTGAAAGGAACTGTTTTAAAAACCGGCCTTCTCTGCTCCTGTCTTTCAAAATCTGAAAAACCCCCTCTCATCATATCTCTTTCTCCGGGTGGTTGCTTTTCTTCAAGGATTTTGTATCCCGGTTTCCCTGAGGAAGAACCTGCTGTATCAAGTTCAAGGACAACCCTGTCTTCAGCAACTATTTTTACCAGATGAGCCTGCTTCAGGGCTGTTGGCAGCTTACCAGTGTTCCTGAAGCTCACTTTCAGCTGGTAATCGGCTGAATCTGCCTTATATGACCTGACCTTTTTCACCTCGATGTTTTCCCATGCCAGTCCGGGAAGATGTTGTGCCATCTCAATGTTGAAGAGTCCCTGGTTTCTTATCCATGGTTCCAGGTGCCTTGAAGGGGGATTCTGAGAGAAGAATTTGGGATCAAATCCTCCGATCTCAATATCACCGTATACAGGATGCCTGGCGGGCTTCCATTCAAAGAATCCGAGACCGTCATTTTCCTCATCGTCCCATCTGATACCGTCAACCTGGTCTATAGTACCGTCTTTGTCATAATCCCTGTTCCTGCCGCTGTTCCATATTTCATCACCATACCATATTGCCCCGTAGTACCAGTAACCGAAGTCAGGGCCATGGCCAAAAAGAGGACTACCGTTGCCATAATCATCGAAAACATCTCCCGCTTTTTCATACCCGGTTATTTTCCTGCCTATTTCATCAAAAAGCTCGTACCATTTCAGGTCCTCGGGGTACATCCTCTCGGCGGAAGGAGACGTTGAAGGCGGTCTGAGATGCATAGGCACACTGGTATCCATTGAATTCACAACATACACATTGGGATGTGAAAGAAGAAAGGTTACAACTGCCCGGGTTTCAGTTTCGCTTAACGGATATTCTCCCGCTCCCCGCTGTGTATTCCCCCTCCCTGTTGCTTCCTCCTCCGGCCTCCAGTTCTCGGGATAGTTCCTGTGAAGGTCAAGCCCTCCTATGCCGTCTTCATTTATACGGCCGTCGTTGTCATTATCAATTCCCTCATTCGACGAGAGGTATATGCCCTTCCCCGGAGCGACTCTTTTCATTATCCTTCCTGTGGAATCCCTGGGATCAGGAATCAGGTTTCCTTTCTTTTCATCTTTCCACCTCATTGTAAGAATAATGCCATTGCTGTCCAGATCATCAGGAGCATCCTCATCCAGCAGTCCGTCATTATCATTATCGTCAGGACGAACCGTACTCCGGTTGCTTTGCGCAGTGTGCAGATAAAGATTATGCCCGTCAGGATTGTTTACCGGTTTTAAATAGATTGTTTTTGTATCAATAAGCCGGGTAATTTCCGGATCCTTTCCGTAATTTTCCAGAAGGTATTTTATCATCCACAGGACGCATTCAGCGCTTGTAATTTCACCGCTGTGACGGTTGCCTTCAAAGAATGCTGCCGGTTTATCAGTGTCCTTTCCTGTCTTTTTGTTTGTAATAGTGACCTGCATTATGGGACGCCCTTCAAAGCTTTCACCGATCTCATACAGGTCAATAATATCAGGATATTTGCCTGCCCATCTTTCAAGCCAGTCATAAATGACATTTGAAGCATGATATTTATCGAATGTCAGGCTGTCCGTTGTCTCATACTGAACATGCATAAGCTTTGTCTGCGGGAAATAGCTTACACCATGTCTTGCTCCGGATACGGTATATCTGGGTGTTTTTTTTGACTGAAGCCGTTGAGCCAGGTCAGGTTGTCCGTACAATAAAACCGAAAAGAGAAGAACAGGGAGGAATAAAATTTTCTTCATAATAAAATGGTTAAGTGCTTTAATCATGATAGAAGAAATATCCTGGTCCCGGGCATGGCATGCATCAGGGATTCATCCTCTTTTAGAAAGGATCTCAAGTTTATTTATATCTGCTATCTCAATTGTTTTTCCGAATACTTTAATGATTCCGTCCTTCTTAAAATCAGAAAGTGTTCGTATGACATTGGCGGTACTCATCCCTATGTACTCGGCAATCTCCTTACGTGAAACAGGGAGGTCAAAAACCCTTGTGTTATATATCTCTTTAGCGAAATAAAGAAGCACAAATGCAACGCGGCCTATAAGGTTTTTCTGTCGTATATCGAGTGTCTGGCTGATGATTTTATCGTTTATTTTTGATATCCTTGTCAGGAGACCTATGGCAAAAGCCCCGTTTTTCAGAGAGAGGTTCCTGATAAACTCAAGCCTGATAATGCACACTACAGAATCCTCAACGGCTGAAACTGAATATATGTATCTTTCATCAGAAAATATGCTGACATTGCTGACAAATTCAAACGGGCGCACTATTGTTATTATCTGATCCCCTCCCGAGGCAGTGCTCCTGAACAACTTAACCAGTCCGCTTTTAAGGTACTTGAATTCAGTAATTTTATCTCCTTCACGATGGATCATTTCACCTTTACCGAATGAACGTTCCACTTTGTTGTCACACAACTCCTTTACAGCATGATTATCAAGAAATTCAAAAACAACATTCCTGAATTCACAATTCTCACAGTTACACGGTGTGTGCTTCTCCCCCATGACATTTACTTTTGTACAAATTTACATTTTTCCTGATCACAATTTAATCCTTTGATTTGTTTTATTGCCAAATTTCGACCTATTTTGAAAAACAATCAGGCGGTGACAAATCACAGATTCTTTATGATCTATAAAACTGATTATCATATACATACTTCTTTCAGTGACGGCAAGGCCGTACCGGAGGATTATATACCAGCAGCAGTTTCTGCAGGAATATCCGAAATAGGATTTTCAGAGCATCTTTCATTATTCAGGGAGAACCAGGATTGGGTTATGAATCCTGAAAATGCTCCGGCGTATGTGAATTATATTGATAATCTTAAAAAAAAATCCGACAGCATCATTATTAAAACCGGGATGGAGGTTGACTTTTTCCCCGGAAAGGAAAAAGAGATTGAAATGTTCCTGAACAATTTTGATCTTGATTACAGGATCGGATCTGTACATTATCTGGGTGAAAAATCTGTGGATCTCGGACCTGAATTCTATGAAGGAAAGAACATTGATTCCCTTTATGAATCATATTTTGAGCACGTGATGGCGGCTGCAGGCTCAGGGCTTTTTGATATTATCGGACATTGTGATCTTATCAGGATATATGGCTATAAACCTTCTTCCGATCCCGGGCCTCACTACAGAAAGCTCGCCAGGGTGATGAAGAAGAACAATGTGGCATTTGAGCTTAACACAAATGGAATGAACAGGCCGATGTCCGATTTTTATCCGGACCGCCGGTTCCTGAATGTTTTCAGGGAAGAAGAAGTACCTGTCTGCGTTAATTCCGACGCACATATGCCTTCGCGCGTGGGCCAATTCTTTGTTGAAGCCTATGGTCTTCTGAGAACTGCCGGATTTACTGAAATGGCTGTTTTTACCGGCAGAAAGAGAAAAATGATGCCATTCCGACTAATTTAACCGGCGCAATTAATACGTGTCATATTTACACTTATTATCAAAACACTCCTGATCATGAAAAAGATAATTAACCGCATTATTTATTGTTTTTTCATAATCCCTGCTGTTTCAGGCTGTACACAACGGGATGAAGGCATTATTTATACTGGCGGACCAGAAGTCGTTTCCTTCAGAGCTTTGCCTTTCGGACTTTCTGAAGTAAAACTCCTGGATGGTCCTTTTCTGCATGCTACAGAATTAAATATGCAGATCCTGCTTAACTATGAACCGGACAGACTGCTGGCAAGATTTTATTCCGAAGCCGGACTCAAGCCGAAGGCAGAACATTATATGGGTTGGGAAAATGAGTCTCTTGCAGGTCACAGCCTCGGACATTATCTGAGCGGCTGCTCCATGATGTTCCAGACCACTGGCGACAGCCGCTTCCTTGAGAGGGTGAATTATACTATCGATCAGCTTAAAATGCTCCAGGATGCTGATGGGGATGGCTATATTGGTGCTTTCCCGAATGGCAAAAAGGTATTTGAGGAAGAAGTGGCCAGAGGAAATATAAGATCGGCAGGTTTTGACCTTAACGGTATCTGGGCTCCTTTTTACACCCAGCATAAGGTTCTGTCCGGTCTAAGGGATGCCTATCGCCTCTGCGGAAACCAGACAGCTCTTGAAGTGGAAAAGCGCTTTGCCGACTGGATCGGAACCATCGTTACTCCGCTCAATGATGAACAGGTTCAAAAAATGCTTCACTGTGAGCACGGGGGCATCAGCGAAGCCCTTGCTGATCTGTATGCCGATACAAAAGAGGAAAAATACCTTGAAATATCCCGGATCTTTTACCACAAAGCCGTCCTGGATCCCCTTAAAGAAGAGCAGGATATTTTACCAGGCAGACATGCAAACACAAATATCCCAAAGCTTATTTCCTTATCGCGCCTCTATGAACTTACCGGGGATACATCCGACAGGAAAGCCGCAGAATTTTTCTGGCAAACTGTTACTGAACACCATTCTTATGTTACAGGAGGCAATGGTAATGATGAATACTTTGGTCCTGCCGACAGGCTCAGGAACCGTCTCGGGGAAGGGACAACCGAATCATGCAATGTATATAATATGCTGAAGCTGACAGAACATCTTTTTGAGTGGGAAGCCTCAGCCGGCACGGCAGATTTTTATGAACGGGCCTTGTTCAACCATATTCTCTCCTCTCAAAATCCTGAAGACGGGCATGTTGTTTATAATCTTTCTCTGGACATGGGCGGTTTCAAGGATTTCCAGGATCCCGAATGGTTTACCTGCTGTATCGGGACAGGTATGGAAAACCATTCAAAATACGGAAAGAATATTTACTATCATAATGACAATGAGTTATTTATATTTCAGTTTATTGCCTCTGAACTCAGATGGAAGGAAAAAGGTCTGACAGTGATCCAGAATACAGGATATCCTGAGGAACATGAGACAACCCTGGGGTTCCAATGTGAAAAGCCTCTGAAGCTGACTCTTCAGATCAGATATCCTTCCTGGGCAGAAAAGGGCATTGAGATTAAGATAAATGGAAGTAAAAAACGGGTAAAAGAACTTCCGGGATCATTCATTGCTATCGACAGAAAATGGGAAACAGGCGACAGGGTGGAAGTAAGTATCCCGTTCTCCCTGCGGCTTGAATCAATGCCCGACGACAGCAGCCGTGTAGCCGTTATGTATGGTCCGCTGGTAATGGCAGGAGATCTTGGTCCGGTTAAGGATGCTGTTCCGCGGGATATAATGTATGTTCCCGTAATGATGACAGACAACAGGGATCCCTCAGCATGGATGAAACCGGTTGAAGGTAAAGCAAACACTTTCATGACAACCAATACCGGAAGGCCGCGCGATGTTGAAATGAAACCTTTTTATACCGTTTATAACCGAAGATATTCGGTTTACTGGGATCTGTTTACAGAAGACGGATGGCAGAAAAGACAGGAGGAATATCAGGGGAGAAAGAACTACGCCGTACCGGTTCAATGACAGAGCCTGCAGGGAATCAAGGGGAGGATGGTTTTCCTTCGACTTGAAAACAGGCGGTGTGAAGCCTTTAGTCCTGGCAGTTGATTATTGGGGTGGATTTCCAGGGGCAAAAACCTTTGATATACTTGTAAATGAAAAGATCATTGCAACGGAAAATATTTCTAATAAAAAAGACGGGCAGTTCATTACTGCTCAATATGGTGTCCCTGAAGAACTGGTCAGTGGAAAATCAAAAATCGCAGTAAAGTTTCAGGCTTACCCGGGAAATACTGCGGGACCGGTGTTCGGAGTGAGGACAATCACCTTATTCTGACCACACCTTCAGCAACTTTCCTGAACTTAGTCATGACCAGTGGATCATGTCCCGGGATGGTCAGGTTTTTATTGCTAAACAGTGTTATCGTCTCTTCTTGTCGTATTGCATTTGCGCCCGCATCATTCATTGCTGTTGCAGGGAGTCTGCTATTTGAACCAAATTCTTTGTAACTTTGAATTTAAGTGATCATCAATATGAAAAAGCCTGTCAGATTTTTAGCTGCAATCATAGCGGTATTCCTGCTCTTCGCCTGCAATGAAGCAAAACTTCCTGTTGTTACAACAACTGTAGTTACTGATATTTCAACAACTACAGCTTTATCAGGAGGTGTTATTACTGATGACGGAGGAGGGACAATTATGGCAAATGGTGTATGCTGGGATACTATTGGCAGACCAAAAATCAATGACAGCATAACAGTTGATACAATCGAATCTTTATCTTTTACAAGTCATTTATCCGGACTCTCTCCGAATACAACATATTATGTAAAAGCTTATGCTTCTAATATTGCAGGCACCGGATATGGAAGTATCGAATCTTTCACCACCCTCGGCGGTGAACCTTCCTCAACTGCCCTTGATGCTTCAAATATTGAACCTCATTCAGCCACGCTGAACGGAACTGTCACTCCAAACCTTCTGTCAACAAGTGTGAATTTTGAATATGGCACATCAACAAGTTACGGCAACACAGCTTCTCCTGCACAAAGTCCGGTTACAGGAGAAACAGCTGTTAACGTTACTGCAGATATTACGGATTTGACTCCCGGAATGACATATCATTTCAGGATCAAAGCTGAAAATTCACTGGGAATAATCTACAGCAATGACATGACCTTTACAACTCCGGGAAAGGTACCTGACGCTGAAGCTGAAGATGTTACAAGTTTGAAATTAAATACAGTCACATTAAACGGCGCCGTGAATCCCAATTATCTTTCTACCACAGTTGTTTTTGAGTTTGGAACCACAACTGGTTATGGAAATACAGCAATCCCGTCACAAAGTGCTATTACTGGCAGCATTCCGGTAAATGTCAGTGCTGATCTTTCAGGATTGACTTCCGGAACAACTTACCATTACAGAATAAAGGCTGCAAATGAATTGGGAACAACAACCAGCGAAGACCTTACTTTTAAAACATATGTAGCAGCAGACGCAGACAATAATTATTATTATTCTGTTACAACAGGTACCCAGACATGGATGCAGGAAAACCTTAAAACCACTTCTTACAGGGATGGTACAGCCATACCACTGGTTACAGATAATACTGCCTGGAAAAATCTTACTGCACCGGGTTATTGCTGGTACAACAATGACGAAACAAAAAATAAGACAGTATATGGGGCTTTATATAACTGGTACACGGTAAGCACAGGCAAATTATGTCCTGCAGGCTGGCATGTACCCACTAATTCCGAATGGATCACCCTGACCAATTTTCTTGGTGGTGAAAGCCTTGCAGGGAATAAGCTGAAAGAGGCAGGAAGCACGCATTGGGGAGACCTGAACGGCGGAACAAACGAAACAGGTTTTACTGCTCTTCCGGGAGGGAACAGAAAGGATGATGGTTCATTTGCCGATAATGGTACAACAGGTCTCTGGTGGAGCTCTTCCACCGCCCTGCCGACATCTTCCTATTACGCTGTTCTGTATTCCGGTTCCGGCAGTCTGGTGCGGGGAGGCAATTCAAATGTCTTCGGTTTTTCAGTACGCTGTATCAGGGACTGATGAATAAGAAAATCAGCCCAGCATGTGCTCCAGGAATATCTTAACTCCTATCGCGGTCAGTATTAATCCGCCGATTATTTCCACCCTCTGACCAAGCTTTTCTCCGGCCGACTTGCCTATTCTTATGGCGACCATTGAAGCAAGAAATGTTACTGCGCCGATTATTACTGCAGAGTACCAGATCCTTATATCAAGAAGTGCAAAGCTTATTCCGACTGCAAATGCATCTATGCTTGTTCCAACTGCAACAGCAAGAAGCTCAATCGGTTTTGTATAGTCCCTTCCCTCTTCTTTTTCCTTGCTTTTTATCCCTTCAATGATCATTCTTATTCCGAGGAAAGAGAGCAATGCCAATGCTATCCAGTGATCTGCTGCTTTTATGAACTCACTAACAAACGAACCCAGGAAATAACCGATTACCATAAATCCGGCCTGGAATAAAGCGAGCACAAATGCAATCCTTACTGCCTGCCGGAACAATATTTTATTCTGAACCACACCATAGGAAAGTGAAACTGCAAATGTGTCAAATGACAACCCGAGGGCAACTGCAATGATGGTCAGAAAATCCATTAATACCGCGTATACCCGGCAAATATAATATAAACCCCGATTTTCAGGATTTTAAAATTGATTGCATATATTTGAGCACTTGATACCCTTTTGATGAGAGCGGTTATTCAGCGAGTGAAAAATGCTTCAGTCGCGATCGGCGGAAAGATAATGTCTGAGATCGGCCCTGGATTACTGGTATTTGTGGGTATTGAAGAAGCTGATAATGATACTGATATTGGCTGGCTTGGCAATAAAATAATACAACTCAGGATTTTTAATGACAGCAATGGAGTGATGAATCTTCCGGTCATGGAAACAGATGGTGAAATAATGGTTATCAGTCAGTTTACTTTACATGCCAAAACAAAGAAAGGAAACAGGCCTTCATATATCATGGCTGCGCGGCCTGAAAATGCAATTCCTCTTTATAACAAATTTGTAGATACTCTCAGCCGGCTTTCGGGAAAGAACATTGTAACGGGTGAATTCGGGGCAATGATGGAAATCTCACTGGTAAACGATGGTCCGGTCACAATCATTATTGACACTAAAAACAAAGAATAAAAGCTGATGCAGGATAAAACTCATCTTGTTGATGAAAAAACACTGAAAAGATCCGTATTGCTTGTTTCAGCTTTTGCAGCATTCCTGACTCCTTTTCTCGGATCCGCAATAAACCTTGCCCTGCCTGCAATCGGTAAAGAATTCAACGCTACGGCTATAGAGCTGGGATGGATAGCCAGCAGTTTCATTCTCTCTTCAGCAATATTTATTCTTCCTTTCGGCAGGCTTGCAGATATAGCAGGAAGGAAAAAAATATTCACCTGGGGTATTGCTCTTTTCACTTTTTCAACCATTCTCATCATCTTCTCCCGGAACATTGAATCCCTGATAGCTTTCCGTATTCTGCAGGGAATTGCAGGAGCAATGATCTTCGGAACCAGTCTTGCTATCCTTACATCCGTATTCGCTCCCGGAGAGCGCGGCAGGGCTATGGGTATAAACTTAACAGCCGTCTATACGGGTCTTTCAAGCGGCCCTGTGATAGGAGGCTTGCTGACTCAGTACTTCGGATGGAGAAGTATTTTTGTTTTTCTTGTTCCTGTTGGATTTGCATCCCTTTACCTGATTTTGACAAAAATCAAAACAGAATGGGCAGAGGCGAAAGGTGAAAGATTCGATTGGCAGGGGTCAGTGATCTATGGCGCATCTATCGCTTCATTTATGTATGGCTTTTCAAAGCTTCCTTCTGCAACAGGGTGGATATTTCTTGGCTCAGCGCTGGTTTTCGGATTGCTTTTTGTCTTTTTTGAAAACCGAATCAGCAATCCTGTATTTGACATAAGGCTGATACTACGCAACAGGGTTTTTGCATTTTCAGGGATAGCCGCTCTGATTCATTATTCAGCTACTTCCGCATCGGGATTTTTCATAAGTCTTTATCTTCAGTACCTCAAGGGCTTTGATGCCCGTACAGCAGGTTTTATCATGATCTCACAACCAATCATGATGGCAGCATTATCGCCGGTGGCGGGAAAGCTATCTGATAAATATAATCCCGGAGTAATAGCCTCCTGCGGCATGGGACTTACTGCATCTGGCCTGATAATGTTGTGCTTTGTAACCGCAGAGAGTCCGATATACCTGATTATCACCATGCTGATAATAATGGGAGTCGGATTTGCTCTTTTTTCTTCTCCCAATTCCAATGCCATAATGAGTTCCGTTGAAAAGAAACATCTCGGTGTTGCATCCAGTGTTGTGGGGACAATGAGACTGGCAGGTCAGATGCTCAGTATGGGTATAGCCATGATGCTTATCGCCCTTTATATCGGTCAGGAGCCGCTGAAGCCTGAAACATACTCCGGACTTGTTGCCGCGATGCGGTTGGGGTTCATAATTTTTTCAATACTTTGCATAATTGGAATTTTTGCTTCTCTTGCAAGAAATAAAAAGCTGCAAAACAAATAGGTTGTATATAATAAAAAACATTATATTAACCCGTTCAATTTTCTGATAGTTTCCTTATTTATTTATCCAGAATTATCATGACTAAGCTATATCAGAAACCGATAAAATCGTGTCCTTCAGACAGTGATATTAAAAAGAGCCTGAAGGAGATATGTGCTGCTATTCCTGCCTTGCCGGAAAAGAAGCTTCTGATGAAAATCCTGAACGTCATTGATCTGACCAGTCTAAATACGGCAGATAATAAAATCAGTATTATAAATCTTACCGGCAAAGTGAACAGTTTCCAGGGCAGGTTTACCAATATCCCAAATATCGCTGCGATTTGCGTATATCCTAATTTCGTCCCGGTTGTTAAGGAAAAGCTGACTGCTAAAAATGTAAAGATCGCTGCAGTTGCCGGTTCATTTCCTGCGTCCCAGACGTTCAGGAGCATAAAGACCACGGAGTGTAAAATGGCAATAGAGGCCGGGGCTGATGAAATTGATATTGTTATGCCTGTCGGGGCTTTTCTGGGAAAAGACTATGAGATGGTAGCTGATGAGATCAGGGAAATAAAAACCGCTGTCGGGGACCGTCTTTTGAAAGTCATAATTGAATCCGGTTTACTGGGTAATTATGAGCAGATCTTCAGGGCTTCACTGATTGCAATGGATGCAGGGGCTGATTTTATTAAAACATCCACAGGTAAAATCGATATCTCGGCAACGCCTGAAACGGCTTTTGTTATGTGCCATGCCATTTTCGATTTTTATTCCGAGACCGGGATCAGGGTAGGATTCAAACCGGCAGGCGGTATTGCTACTGCCAGTGATGCATTGCTTTATTATCATATTGTCAGTCATTGCCTTGGCGAAGAGTGGCTCAATAATTCTTTTTTCAGGATAGGGGCAAGCCGCCTGGCAAATAACATTCTGTCTGAAATTGCCGGGGAGAGACATGATCATTTTTGATACCGATACTGCGTCCGTCTGTTCAAGAAACAGCATCTCCGACGTTACCTTCTACGATTCAACAAGTTTGGTATTCGCTATTGAATCCCGCTTATCGGACAGGTTTCCTTACACTCTTATTGAAACCAACACAAGCCGTGAATCAAAGAACAGAGAACTGTTGATTCAAAAACTGAAGGATGGAAAAGAAATACCTTCACAGCCACTTAATGATGACTGGCTAATATTCTCAGTAATGACTTCCATATTGCTGTATTCATTTATCAGTACTGTTTCAAAAAGGTTTTTCCACGAAATGAAGAGGTTCTTTCTTTTCCGGGGAGTTGGAGACCCGGCTTCACGTGATATTCAGTTACTGTTTCACTTGCAGTCAACAATAATCAACTTTGTAACATTTCTTAATATTGCATTATTCGCATACTGTGCCGCAGATTATTATGAATTCATACCTGAAATAATTCCGGGGTTCATCTTCTGGCTGATTTGCACAGTAATAATAATCGTTGTTGTTACCCTTCGTCATGTGGTTTGCAATATTGTCGGGAATGCCGGCGACCAGACTGAAGCATTCAATGAATATACGATAACTATTTATCTTTCATACCGGTATGCTGCCTTTATTTTATTCCTTCTTTCAGTAACGATCTTATATACCGATTTGTTTGAAACAAAATCACTTCTTCTGGCAGGATCCATTGTCATTGGTCTTGTTTATCTGATGCGCATTACAAGGCTCTTCATGATTTTTATCAGGAAGAATATTTCAATATTCTATTTGATTTTATACCTTTGTGCGCTGGAATTTTTGCCTGTTGCGGTATTATTGAAATATATCACAGGCCTGTTTTAGAGCAGAGAGTGATCACTTGAAAGTAGAACTAAAACTGTAAGGCGTTGAAAATAAGGAAGATTTTAGTGTCGCAGCCGGAACCATCAGAGGTAAAATCCCCATACTTTGATCTGGCAAAGAAGTACAACCTTAAGATAGATTTTAAACCTTTCGTTCAGGTTGAAGGAGTCACAATAAAGGATTTCAGGCAGCAAAAAATAAACATTCTTGACTTTACTGCCGTCGTCTTTACAAGCAAAACCGGTATAGATCATTTCTTCAGGATCTGCAATGAAATGAGGATCGTGGTTCCGGATACCATGAAATATTTCTGTATCACCGAGAATGTTGCTTTTTACCTTCAGAAGTATATTGTTTACAGGAAACGCAAGATTTTTCACGGAAAAGCAAAATTCCAGGATCTTATTGACGTAATCGTGAAACACAGGGAAGATAATTTCTTCGTTCCCCTTTCGGAACCGCATAATGCAGAAATTCCGGAGCTTCTTGATAAAAACAATATCAAATACACGATAGGAACGCTTTATAAAACCATAAGCAGTCATTTTTCGAACATTAAGGATTTCGATTATGATATACTGGTATTCTATAGCCCTTCAGGAATTAAATCACTGAAAGAGAATTTCCCTGATTTTGTCCAGGGCGATGTTAAAATTGCAGCTTTCGGACCCACAACAGCCTGTGCCGTGGAGCATGAGGGGCTCCGGCTTGATATTAATGCCCCTAATCCGAAAGCTCCTTCTATGACTATGGCTCTTGATAACTTCCTCAAAGATCATAACAGGAACCAGAAATAAGATCAATTCATCATAAACTCATTCCTGGGAGCGCCGGTGAAACTGACATGAATGCCGGAAGAGAAACATTCCATAAATCTGAAAGGCTTTGCAGCCGCAAAATAATCACATCGCTGTTCAATAATGGCAATGCTTTTTATTCCAGACTTTTTAAGGTAGTTTGGGGCTTGAGCACGGCATCCATCAACGCTCCGGCACAGGTAGCGTTCAGTGTTCTGAAAAAAAGCTTCCGCCTTGCTGTGACAAGAAATCTGCTTAAACGCAGAATGAGAGAAGCATACCGCAGGAATAAACATGTACTCTATGATTTCCTGATCAGGGAGAATACCGGTATAGTATTTGTCGTTATATACAAGGAAGAAACTGTACGGAAGTACAGCGATATTGAAGTATCAGTGAAAGAAATGATTGAACAGCTTATTGTCTCCGTTAAAAAATCAATCGAAAATGAAAAAAACTAAACACATCCGACTGATCATAGTATTCAGCCTGCTGATCTTTGCCGGCATAAACGCCGGATTTTTGTTGACCCAGGAATCCCGTGATTTCAGGATAGCAAAGAACCTTGATATCTTCTTTTCACTTTTCAGGGAACTGAATGCTTTTTATGTCGATGAGATTGATCCTGAAAAGATAATCAGGTCGGGAATTGACAATATGCTTAAAACACTTGATCCGTACACAGTTTACTATCCTGAATCGGAGGCTGATGAATTTTCATTCATGACAACCGGAAAATACGGCGGTATAGGATCACTGGTAAGAGGCGGCGGTGAATATGTCGTCATAAGCGAAGTTTATAAGGGATTCCCTGCTGACCTCGTGGGTATCAGGGCCGGAGACTTGCTTAAAAAAGTTGACGGTGTACCACTTAAGGGACTTTCAACAAATGATGTCAGCGAAAAACTCAAGGGTAATCCCGGAACGGAGATTACGGTTACAGTTGAAAGAAACGGAACCGAATCAGACTTCCGGATGAAAAGGGAAAGGATTAGAATACCTCCTGTCCCGTATTTCGGAATGATCGATGATAAGACCGGCTATATACGCTTTACAAATTTTACACAGGATTGTGTTGAAGAAGTTAAGAACGCTCTTGTCACATTGAAAACCAATAATCCCCAGCAGATCATCCTTGATGTTAGAGGTAATCCCGGCGGATTGCTGACAGAAGCTGTCGGAATAGTAAATCTGTTTGTGGGACCAGGAAATGAAGTTGTTTCCACAAAAGGAAAAGTGAAGCAATACGATGAGGATTTCAAGACTACAAAAGCCGCTATAGACGAAAAAATACCGCTTGCTGTCATGATAAACAGGGGATCTGCTTCGGCTGCAGAAATAGTCGCGGGTGCCATTCAGGATCTTGACAGGGGAATAGTTGTAGGACAGCGCTCATACGGCAAGGGACTTGTTCAGATAACCCGTTCGCTCAGTTATAATACCCAGCTGAAAGTAACAACGGCAAAATACTATATTCCGAGCGGCAGGTGTATACAGGCGCTTGATTTCTCGCATCCGAACGAAGACGGAAGCGTTGGAATAATACCCGATTCGCTTATATCTGAATTCAAGACAAAGAACGGACGAACGGTGAAGAATGGTGGCGGAATTACTCCCGATGTTGAAATTGTACCTGAACAATTAAGCCAGGTTGCCACGGAGTTATACCTGAGGAACTATATTTTTGATTATGCCACAAAATACTACTGGTCGCATCCGGAAATAAGCACCATTGCAGGTTTTATTTTTTCAGATGCCGATTATGCCGATTTCAGGAACTTCATTGTTTCCCGGAAATTTGACTACAGGACTTTTACTGAAGCTTCTCTTGCACAGCTTATCGCAAATGCAAAAAAGGAAAAATACTACGACCTGAACAAGGAGCTGTTCGCTGAACTTGAAAAGGATATTGCTCATAACCTCGACCATGACCTTGCAATGTTCCGTGATGAAATTACTGACCTGTTAGAAGAGGAAATAGTAAGCAGGTATTTCTATGAAGAGGGAGCAATCGCCCGGGGAATAAAAAGTGATAAACAGGTTATCAAGGCCCTGGAAACCCTGGAGAATAAGGAAAAATATGCTTCAATTCTGACTGGGAAATCGTTTCCGGAACTTGTTTCCGGAAGTATTTAAATCTTGCTTTCTTCCTGAGGTTTATCCGACAGTAAAGGGCGGAAGGAGCACCAGTTCGTCCCCGTCATTCAAAACAGGTTCGCTGTTTATTATTTCCCGGTTTACCGAAATCCGGTAATTATAATGAATGATTTCAGGGAATTCATCCTCAATTCTGAGTTTCAGATCGCTAAATGAATTCACATTACGATAATGCTTGATGTTCGTTTGGGTTACTTCGGCAAGTACTCCGAAAAACAGAACGGTGATATTCATTATTTAAAAAATTGCATTTTTTACATCCCCCTCGCCCTCCCGTTCAGCTTAAGCTTCACGGGACAAAAGGGGAATTTCTCGTTGTTACTCTTTTGCGCCATTACGCCATTGCGCCGTTGCACCGTTGCACCGTTGCACCGTTGCACCGTTAATGCGTCTCCATCCAGTTCTTTCCTGTTCCCCAGTCAACTTTCAGCGGTACTTCAAGCCTGGCTGCATTTGACATTTCATACAGCACTATTTCTTTAACTTCCTCAAGTTCGGGAATAAATACTTCAAAAATAAGCTCATCATGAACCTGGAGTATCATTTTTGATTTGAAATTTCCCGCTTTAAGCTTTTCATGTATTCTCACCATTGCAATCTTGATAATATCAGCAGCAGTACCCTGGATCGGAGCATTTATGGCGTTTCTTTCTGCATTTCCCCTTACAACCTGGTTACGTGAATTAATATCGCGTAGATACCTTCTCCTTCCAAACATGGTTGTAACATATCCTTTTGACCGTGCCGAGCGTATGCTTTCATCCATATAAGCCTTAACTCCGGGATAGGAGGTGAAATATCCGTCAATAAGCTCCTTTGCTTCTTTTCTGCCTATGGTAAGCCTTTCCGAAAGTCCGAATGACGAGATGCCGTATATGATTCCGAAATTTGCTGTTTTTGCCCTGCTTCTCATTTCCCTGGTGACATCCTTTATTTCTATTCTGAAGATCTTTGATGCAGTTGCTGCATGAATGTCATTTCCTGAAAGAAAATCCGATATCATGCCTCTGTCCCTGCTCAGGTGAGCCATAAGACGGAGTTCGATCTGCGAATAATCAACCGAAAAGAAAATATGCCCTTCTTCAGGAATAAAAGCTTTTCTGATCTCTCTTCCCCTCTCTTCCCTTATCGGAATATTCTGCAGATTAGGATTGTTCGAGCTCAGCCTGCCTGTGGATGCGACTGCCTGGTTAAATGAAGTGTGTATCCGGCCGGTTTTTTTGTCAACCAGCTGCGGAAGAGTCTCAACGTAGGTTGACAGAAGTTTTTTCAGGCCTCTGTATTCAAGCACCTTTTCGATGATCGGATGTTTATGCTTAAGCCGTTGAAGTATCTCTTCACTTGTGTTGAATTGCCTGGTCCTGGTAACCCTCGCATTATCATCCAGCTTAAGATTCACAAACAAAATATCGCCGAGCTGTTTCGGAGACGAAATATTGAATTCCGTGCCCGCCAGCGAATATATTTCCTTTTCAAGAGCAATAATGTCATCCCTCAGGCTTCCTGTGATTAATTTCAGTTCTTCCCTGTCAAGAATGACGCCATTCCGCTCCATATCGGCAAGAACTCTTATCAGGGGCATTTCGATTCCCGAGGCCAGGTCAGACAGACCTTCCGCCTTTAACCTGGGTTCAAAAATGTTTTTCAGCTGATAAGTAACATCTGCATCCTCGACTGCGTATTCTTTCAGCTGATCTGCAGGCACCGATCTCATGCTTTTCTGGTTTTTACCTTTATCTCCTATCAGCGATTCAATATGCACCGGGGTATATGACAGGTATGTTTCCGACAGGAGGTTCATATTATGCCTCATGTCGGGCTCAAGCAGATAGTGGGCTATCATCGTGTCAAAAAAAGGCCCCCTGACCTCAATTCCGTAATTTGCCAGCACCTGGATATCAAATTTAATGTTCTGCCCTATTTTCAGTATTCCGGGATTTTCAAGCAATGGACGGATTATCTGAAGAAGCTTTTCGGTCTCTTCTCTTGAATCAGGGAAATGAATCAGGTATCCTGCGCCTTTCTGCCATGATAAAGCAAGTGCTACAATCTCAGAATTAAGAGGATCTATACTTGTGGTTTCCGTATCAAAACAAAATTCTTTAAGCTTTACTGACTGGTTTATTATTTCTCCAAGTTCTTCTTCTCCTGATATTAACATGTAATTATGGCTTACGTCGTTAATTGACGATCTGGTTGACGTGGCTGCAATTTCAGATGTCTCCGCAAACAGCGAACCCTGGATGGATTCTGCCGGAAGTATACCAGGTTCTTTTTCTTTTGGCTTCTCCTGTTTTTCTATTTCTATTAGTATTCTTGTCCCGGCTGTCCTGAATTCAAGCTCATCAAAAAGAGCTTTAAGCTTTTGTGAATCAGGTATTTCTGTTTCCAGTTTTTTCTCATTGAACTCTACTGGCACATCAAGGACTATTGTGGCCAGTTTTTTTGAAAGTTCAATCTGTTCCCGGTTATTTTCAATTATCTCCTTCAGCTTACCCTTCAGTTTGCCTGTATTCCTGAAGAGCTCTTCAACAGAACCATATTCAGCAATAAGTTTCATGGCTGTTTTTGGTCCGACTCCCGGAGCGCCGGGAATATTGTCCGATGAATCGCCCATAAGGGCAAGAATATCAATTACCTGTTCAGGTCTCTGAACTGAGAACTCACGTTTTATATCCTCAACTCCCCACTGGACTGATTCGTTTCCGCTTCTCGACGGCTTGAACATAAAGGTATTATCAGTGACAAGCTGTGCAAAATCCTTGTCGGGGGTCATCATATATGTAGTAAATCCTTTCTCCGAGGCTTTTTTTGCAAGCGTTCCTATAACGTCATCTGCTTCATATCCGGGACAGTCAATTACCGGTATATTATATGCTTCAATCAGGCTTTTAATGTAAGGAACTGCCTTTTTAATGTCCTCCGGAGTTTCATCACGGTTGGCTTTATATTCCCTGAACATTTCGTGTCTGAAGGTTGGCGCCGGAGTATCAAAAACGACTGCAATATGAGATGGCTTTTTCTTCTGAAGCACCTCTTCAAGAGTAAGAAGAAATCCGAATATTGCAGAGGTATTTAGTCCTTTTGAGGTGATCCTTGGATTCTTTATGAATGCATAATATGACCTGAAAATAAGGGCATAGGCATCAAGGAGGAAAAGCTTTTTCTGGGAATTATCACTCATCTTATAACATTTTTAGCACTCTTCAGAGCCCGTCCCGACAGCATGCCGGGAGGGGTTTGGTAGTCATTCATTATCTGCTGAAAACCATTCGGCATATGATTTTGCAGTTTCACAAAGCTTAAGGCTGTGCAGTATCACTCCTTCGGGCATTTTATCCTTAAGGCGTTGTGCAAAATCGGTAACAAGGTTTTCACAGGTAGGCTGGTAATCGACAATCACAGCATTGCCAAATGTCTTTTTCATCATTTCCATTTTATCAGCATCATGGTCGCTGCTGACAACCACGGAATGATCAAACAGGTTGATAATATTATTGAGAACTATATTCTTGAGTTCAGAAAAATCAATTACCATTCCGTTCTTGGGATTTTCCGTGTCAGTTATTGGAGTGCCGGTCAGAGTCACAAACAACCTGTACGAATGACCATGAACATTCCTGCAGGGACCGTCATAGTTCTTCAGTGCATGAGCCATTTCAAAAGAGAATTCCCTTGTTACTCTGATTACCGGGGTCATTTCCTTATTTCTGTAATAAGCTTCAAATTTAACTAATCCGATGGATAAACGGTTAATATGTAATCTGGCTTTGAGCCTTATTATATATCAATGATCAATATTAACAGTTGGTAATCATTATTTTAGTACTTTTGTGAACTTTGCATTTTAATGATCCGTAATGATGTTAGAAGAATTGAACAAATACACTTTTCCCGCAATTTTCAGTGAAACCGTTAGAAAACACGGAAATTCGATGGCATATTCCTTTGCAGGAGAAGAACCGATAAGCTATGCTGATGCTGCCAGAAAAATACAGGCTTTGTCTGCTTTTCTGGAAAAGACAGGTATTAATCCCGGTGACAGGGTAGCCATCCTGAGCACAAATATGCCACACTGGCCGATTGCTTATTTTTCAATAACATTTATGGGAGCTGTTGCGGTTCCTGTACTTCCTGATTTTTCCGGAACAGAAGTATTTAATGTTCTTGAACATTCTGAAGCAAAAGCAGTTTTTGTCTCATCAGGCCTTTTATCAAAGATTGAAGGAACCAGGCCTGAAACAATTAAAACAGGTATACAGATCGAAGATTTTTCAGTGATATTCTCTGATAAGGAGCCGGTTAAGTTTGATGCTGAAGCTGTGCCTGCAGGAAATTATGAAGTTAAAGAGGATGATCTTGCGTCAATCATATATACTTCAGGGACCACGGGAAGGTCAAAAGGAGTGATGCTTACTCATAAGAATATTTCCTTTAACGCCCAGAGAGGCAAAATGATCCAGGATATCGATGAGAATGACAGGTTTTTATCTGTCCTTCCATTATCTCATACTTATGAAAACACCCTTGGGCTTATACTTCCGCTGATCGGTGGCTCATGTGTCTATTATCTCAGGAAGCCTCCCACTCCGCCCGTACTGCTGCCTGCGCTGGAAATTGTGAAACCCACAATGATGCTGACCGTTCCGCTTATTATTGAAAAAGTATATTTTAACAAGATATTGCCTGCTTTCAGGGAAAAAGCTGTCCTGAGATTCCTGTATAAAATCCCGTTATTCAGGAAGAAACTAAATGCTGTTGCGGGGAAGAAAATATACAAGACCTTCGGTGGAAATCTTAAATTCTTCGGCATCGGCGGTTCCAAGCTTAACAGAACTGTTGAAAGATTCCTGCGCGAAGCAAAATTCCCCTATGCAATTGGTTATGGTCTTACTGAAACAGCACCGCTTCTGGCTGGTGCAAATCCCGGGGAAACCGTTTTTGATTCAACAGGTCCTGCGATTAATGGTATTGAATTGAAAATCAATAATCCTGATAAGAAAACCGGGGAGGGAGAAATATGGGCAAAAGGACCAAATGTTATGAAAGGTTACTATAAAGAACCGGGATTGACAGCAGAGGTCCTTACACCCGACGGCTGGTTAAAAACAGGAGATCTTGGCATTTTTGATGATAACAATAATCTTTTTATTAAAGGCCGGCTGAAAAATATGATTGTTGGTGCAAGCGGAGAAAATATTTATCCTGAAGAGATTGAATCTGTAATAAACAATTTCCAGTATGTATCAGAATCCCTTGTGATTGAGCAGAAAGGAAAGCTTGTTGCTCTTGTACATCTTAACATGGAAGAGCTGGAAAAGAAATATCAGCACATGAAGGATGACATGGAAAAAATTTACGAAGAATTATTGGATGAGCTGAAGGAATATGTTAATACCAATGTCAATAAATTCAGCCAGATCAATAAGGTTGTCCTGCATCCGGTTCCGTTCCAGAAAACGGCTACATTGAAGATCAAAAGGTTTTTATATACATAGTAAAGCCTCTTTATATCTTTCATTCACAACGTCCCAGTTCACAACATTCCAGAAAGCCTCAACATATTCAGGTCTCCTGTTCTGGTATTTAAGATAATAGGCGTGTTCCCATACATCAATTGTCAGAAGGGGAATGCCCTTTATCGGTGAAATGTCCATCAGGGGATTATCCTGGTTTGGAGTGCTCCCTACAGCAAGGTTTTTATCGGTTGTAAGATAAAGCCATGCCCAGCCGCTTCCAAAGCGTGTTTTGGCTGCATTGCTGAAAGTCTCTCTGAATTTATCGAAGGAACCAAATGCTTTCGTGATTGCAGCCGCCAGTTCAGCAGAGGGGCCGGAAGAGTTTTTGCCCAGATTCTGCCAGAAGATCACATGATTATAATAGCCTCCGCCATTGTTTCTTACTGCATCACCTGCCTTTGAAACTTCTGCAAATATCTCTTCAACCGCAGTATTCTCATATGCTGTGCCTTTTATGGCATTTACAAAGTTGTTGAAATATGCTCTGTGATGTTTGTCATAGTGAATTTCCATGGTTCTTGCATCAATATAGGGCTCCAGGGCATCATAGCCATATGGTAATGCCGGGAATTCTTTTGTGTCAATCTTTTTCATATTTGTATTCTTTAAATCGTTAACTTGTCCTCTGAGGGATATTCCTGATATAGAAATGATTATCCCTATTGCGAGGATTTTGATTATATTTCCGGAGTTCATTTTCTGTAAATTTTAGTTGTTAAACAATCCCCGGCAGGTAATGTTCAATTAAATTTTTACAAATTAGATAGTTCTGTCAAAAATATTATTTTTTATGCAACTTTTAGATTATTTTTGTCGTTATATGATTAACCAAATCAGTTCAAACATGAAAAAGGTACTCACATTATTGTTGTTGACTGTCTTTATGGCCAGCATGCTGACGGGTTGCAAAAAGAAAAAGGGAGATCCTCCCATTCTGCCGCCTGATGAATCGTTTATCATAGATTTCAGCAATTTTGAATCAGGTAAATCAGCCAATTTTTCGGAATTCGGAAAAGGCGTTGAAAACAGTAACTGGGAATTTGCTGTGCTGGTTACCGGATACTTCAGGATAATTGCTGCATCCACGCTTGTTGTTCCAATTGCAGCTTTTGAAGTAGCGGTTAATCACAATGCTCCTGTATGGCTGGAAGAAAAGACATGGCAGTGGAGTTACACGGTCAGTGTTGCTTCTGTAACTTATAAGGCCAGGCTTGTGGGACAGATAGGGGCTTCCAGCGTACAATGGAAAATGTATATCACAAAAGAGGGAACGGGGGGATTTGCAGAATTCCTGTGGTTTGATGGGACGACTAATATTAATGCTGCAGGAGAGGCAACAGGAGGTAAATGGACCCTGAATGAAAGCGCTGCCGTTCAGCAGCCGCTGCTTCAGATCGATTGGACAAAAAGCGGAACAGCGATCGCAACCGTAAAGTATACTTATCTTAAAACAGGCAACTTTAAAAACAGCTATATAGAATACGGAAAAACAACCGGAAACTTTGACTCTTACTTTAATATCAACTACTATAATGGCACGGCATTTTCTGATATGGATGTCGAGTGGAGTTCAACCGGTTCAAACGGAAGGGTAATGTGCGCACTATGGTTCGGCGACAGCAACTGGCACTGCTGGAACAGCAACCTGGCAAACATAGTCTGCCCGTAATAAATAAACAGCTGCCGCTGGAGGGTGTTCTTTTAACGACACCCTTTTTTGTTTTTTGCCAATGAAATTTTTGCTATTTTGCACCGGGAACAATGAAAAACAGTCGATGTCTGCACGTTACAAATCAATTCTGGTTATCGTTCTGATACTGGTTGCCGATCAGATCCTGAAATTCTGGGTTAAGACACATATGGTCGTTGGTGAGGATATCCCTTTTTTCGGCAAATGGGGAATGCTTCATTTTATAGAGAATAACGGAATGGCATTCGGTATGGAAATGGGCGGGCAAACAGGAAAACTGCTTCTAAGTATCTTCAGGATAATTGCAATAATTGCAATAGGATGGTTCCTGAATTCGATAATCAGGAAAAAAGTGAACCCGGGGCTTATAATTGCTGTCAGCGTGATCCTTGCCGGGGCAATCGGCAACATAATTGACAGCGCCTTATATGGTATCATATTCAGTGAAAGCTTTTATCAGCCCGCTGTTCTGTTTCCCCCCGGAGGCGGATATTCATCATTTCTTCTGGGTAAAGTGGTTGATATGCTCTATTTTCCGGTAATTAATACAACATGGCCTGACTGGTCTCCGTTCAGACCGGGAGAATCATTTATTTTCTTTCGTCCCGTATTTAATATAGCTGATTCTGCAATCACCTGCGGTGTTATTTCGATACTTCTTTTCCAGAAGAAGCTGTTTAAGGATCTCAGTTAATCCCTGCAGCATTCACCAACGCCGTTCAGCACATTTTT
>CAZGGZ010000001.1:86275-128096 GCA_964525415.1 uncultured Rikenellaceae bacterium
TGCCGGTTGCCGGAATTTATTGCTATATTTGAATTAAATAATCTCGTATGTCTGTACTGGATGATATCAGGAAGCCTGTTGAAAAGGAAATGGGTGAGTTTGAATCCTATTTCAGCAGGACGATGAAAAGCAATATTCCCCTTCTGAAGATCATCCTTAATTATATTCTGCGGCGGAAAGGAAAGCAGATGAGGCCTTTGCTGGTTTTTCTTACAGCCCGTCTTAACGGGGAAATCGCAGAACCGACTTATATTGCTGCAACCTGTATTGAGCTTCTTCATACCGCATCGCTTGTTCATGATGATGTTGTAGATGATGCACGTGAACGACGCGGCGCTCTCTCAGTAAATGCACTCTGGAATTCCAAAATAGCCGTTCTTCTTGGTGATTACCTGCTATCAACCGGAATGCATATCTGTATTGAAAAATCCAGATATGACATGCTGGAAATTATCTCTGAAGCTGTTAAATCTATGGCTGAAGGTGAATTATTGCAGCTTCAGAAATCAAGAAAGCTCAATATAAAAGAAGATGATTATTATAAGATCATTATCAGCAAGACAGCTGCGCTGATTTCTGCATGCACCGCAACGGGAGCAAGATCTGTGACCGAAGATCCTGATACCATTCAACTTATGAAGGATTTCGGAGAGAATATAGGCATTGCATTTCAGATCAGGGACGATATTCTCGATTATGAAGCCAACGGACTTACAGGAAAAATAACCGGCAATGATATCAAGGAGAGAAAGATAACCCTGCCGCTTATCAATTCTCTTGAACTTGCCTCGTCGATGCAGAAAAGGCATATACTTTCTATTGTAAGAAGCCGGAAAAAGACTAAATCGGAGATCAATGAAGCCATTGACTTTGTAAGATCTTCCGGCGGTCTGGAATATGCCGAGCTTAAAATGAACCAATACCGCGATAAGGCGCTTGCCATACTCGATTCCTACCCGGAATCTGAAGTTAAAGACTCACTCAGGAAGTTTGTCAATTATACAACATCAAGGAGCAAATAACCTGCTGCTCCCCGTTATTCTGCAGCTTCAAGCTCTATCTTGGCCACTTTCTCCATATCTTTATCGTAATACCTGGATCCAATGTAAAACAGGATCGCGCCGACTACAAGCACGAAAGGAAGAACCGCAAGCGCTGTTTCAATGTTTGATTTATCATATATCCTGCCCATTATCATTGGTGCCATTGCAGATCCCAGCAGGTTTTGAACTATTACGGCAATGGAATAGGATATCGCTCTCATTCCGGGATGGATCACATCCTGTGTTACAGCTCCGGCTCCTGCAATAAAACACATTATGAGAATTCCCATCAGGAGAAGCAGTATATACTGTAAGGTTCCCGGAGCAATATGCAATGCAATAAAAAGGACTATGGCGGTACAAAGAGTGGAGATTGCAGGTAACAGCAGTCTTGCATTTGTCCGCTTTTTACGCCATGCATCAGTCAAATATCCACCCAGGGGAGCTCCCACCAGGGCAAGCACCATCACAACGCTTGCTTTCATTCCGGCTTTGTCCATCGGCATTCCCTGGATATTTTGAAAATATGTTGACAGCCAGGTTATTAGTGCTGTTGTGCAAAAAACCACAGCTGCCATTCCAAAATATGTATAAATAACAGAAGGCCTGGTCAGAAATTCTTGTACCATATCCTTCCTTTTCATCTTAACTTTTTTCTTGGTCTTATCAACGAATGCCAGATCAACTGTTTTATAATCTTTCAGGAATAGAAACAACAAAGCAATTAATAGTCCCGGCAGAGCAACAATACCAAAAGCATGCTTCCATCCCAGGTGAACTGCAATTACTCCGCCAAGGAGGTGACCTATGGCCGTTCCGAGAGGGATAGAGGCATTCCAGATACCCATCATCCTTGACCTTTTTTCGATCGGGAATAATCCTGATATCATGGCACTTCCCCCCGGTGCATATCCGGCCTCTCCTATCCCAATCAATGCCCTTGCCATGAACAACTGGATATAATTTCCCGTTAGCGCACAAAGGGCTGTGGCAAGACTCCACATGATTGCCATTATTCCTATGGTTTTTGTCCTGCTCCAGCGGTCGACAAGCAATGATACCGGAAAAGTGAGCAGTACTATTGCCCAGTAAACGGCAGAAACAAGCATCCCTTCCTGCATGTGCGTTATTTTCAGCGCTTCCCCGATTGATGGCCACATGGATGTAATAACCATCCGGTCGATATAATCGAACATGTATAAAAGGAAAAGCAGTACAAAAATGTAGTAAGAATACCTCTTTGAAAAAAGATAACCCTGTGGTTTTTCGGTATTTTTCATATGATTTTGTTTTTACCCTGTTGCCAAGTAAATAAAAAATATTTCAGTTGGTGATTTTTATCTTAATTTTAAGTCTTTATACTTAGGCATAAAATTTTAAAGGGATCTAATTTCAATCATTAAAAACAGTAATATGGTATCTATTAAACAAATTGAAGAATTCATTGCATCACAACCTGTTGCACTGGTTGGCGTGTCAAGAAATCCCAGGAAGTTCGGTTTTGCTGCTTTCAAGGAGCTTAAGGAAAAGGGGATGAATATAATCCCGGTAAACAAACTTGCTTCTGAAATACATCAGGCAAAGGTTTTTCCGGATGTTAAATCTCTTCCTCCTGAGACAAAGGGGCTCATTATAATGACCCGGAAAGACCAGACTGCTGATGTTGTAAAAGAAGCTAAAACAAGGGGATTCAAGCAGATATGGATTCAGCAGGGATCTGAGAGCAAAGAGGCCTTGCAGGAACTGGAGGAAACTGATATTAATTACATTACAGGTCAGTGTATCCTGATGTATTACAAGCCCCACAGTATTCATAAATTCCATGGCAGGCTGAAGAAGCTTTTTGGCCGGTATCCGAAATAAAATATTGAATTTCTCCGGATGATAACTGACAATTATATTTTCAGCATCGAGCTTGCTGTCCGTGACTATGAATGCGATATCCAGGGTGTTGTTAACAATGCAAACTATCAGCATTACCTGGAACATGCGAGACATGAGTTTCTTGTTTCACGGGGTATAAGCTTTATGGAGCTTCACAGTGAGGGAATTGATCTTATCGTAACAAATATTGAAATAGATTATAAATATCCTCTGAGAAGCCGCGATAAATTCGTGATCAGAATAAAACTTACCAGAGAAGGAAATGTCCGCCTGGTGTTCAATCAGGATATTTACCGGCTTCCTGATGAAAAGCCGGTAGTAAGCGCCAGGGTAACAGGTGTGGCAACAAGGAACGGGAAGCCGATAAGGCCCGGAGATCTTATAACCAGGATGGGACTGGAATAATACATGGAAATTTGTTTTATTTGCTTAAATTCAATCCGTGATTAATTAAAGAAATATGTCTAAAATCAATTTGACCCGAAGGCAATTCCTGGCCACAATGGGCGCCGGAGCCGGAACAGTTCTTTTCGGATCTGCTGCATCAGCGATGCTTTCATGCAGAACGGAAGCTTCATCGGATCCTTTCCGGTTAATAACACTTGGAAAGACAGGAATAAAAACAACCCTTCTGGGAATGGGTACCGGATTTAATGGCGGAAATCGTTCCTCGGCAATCACAAGGGCCGGAAATGCTGAATCAATGATCAGATATGCCTGGGAGAAAGGTATCAGATACTTTGACTGCGCCGACTCCTACGGCACCCACCCTTTTACCGCGAAAGCACTCAGGGATATCCCAAGGGAAGAATATACTCTTTGTACTAAAATATGGAGGACACCCGGAACTATACCTGAGCCGGAACGTCCTGATGCTGATATAGTTGTGGATCGTTTCCGCAAGGAGCTTAACACTGATTATATCGATATTGTACAAATACATTGCATGACCAGCTCCGGATGGACATCTGAACAGAATGAACAGATGGACATTCTTGAAACCCTCAAATCAAGGGGCATTATCAGGGCGCATGGGGTATCAGTCCATTCCTTTGAGGCTTTGGAGGCTGCTGCTGCAAGCCCCTGGGTGGATGTGATCCACGTACGAATAAATCCTTTCGGATCAGCAATGGATTCAAGGGATCCCGCTCTGGTTACCCCTGTAATTGAAAAAATGCATAAATCAGGAAAAGGTATAATTGGAATGAAGCTTGTCGGAGGCGGGAATTTCAGAAACGACCCGGAAAAAATTGATCAGTCTCTCAGATTTGTCCTTGGACTTGGAACTGTTGATATGATAATCATCGGATTTGAACAGCCCGGGCAAATAGACGACTATACAGGCAGAATTGAAGCTGCTCTTAAAACAATATCATGAAGATTTGTTTATTTTCCCTTCTTTTTTTATTCTGTTGTGTGACTATGCAGGGACAGGATGATCAGCTTTCCGGATTGATAAAAAAGGGGGCAAAGCTGGAAAAACTGGCTGATGGCTTTCTGTTCACAGAAGGTCCTTCTTCTGACATTGACGGTAACATATTTTTTACCGATCAGCCCAACAACAGGATACTGTTATGGAATAATAAAACGGGATTATCAGTATACATGGAGCCGGCCGGCCGTTCAAACGGGCTTGCTTTTGACAGTGATGGCAATCTGTGGTCATGTGCGGATGAAAAAAATGAATTATGGAAAATTACCCCTGGTAAAAATATTGAAATACTGCTGAATTCATTCGGGGGAAAACTGCTTAATGGTCCGAATGACCTTTGGATCTGTCCCGGCGGAGGTGTTTATTTCACTGATCCTTATTATAAAAGGCCATGGTGGGATCATTCAGATATGCCGCAGGAAAAACAATGTGTATATTATCTGAAACCGGACCATAAGACGCTGATCAGGATCGCAGACGACTTTCGGCAACCAAACGGAATTGTCGGCACTCCTGATGGCAAGAAGCTTTTCGTCGCCGATATCGGGGCAAACAAAACATGGTCGTATTCTATTAATGATGACGATACATTATCGGATAAAATCCTTTTCTGCGAACAGGGATCAGACGGGATGACAATTGATTCGGAGGGGAATATCTACCTGACAGGAAAAGGCGTAACAATCTTTGATAAAACCGGCAATAAAATTGCAAATATCGCCGTTCCTGAGAGCTGGACAGCAAATGTCTGCTTTGGAGACCGGAACCTCAAAAGCCTTTATATAACTGCCAGCAAAGGGCTGTACAGGATTAAAATGAAAATCAGGGGTACAAAAGGATAAAGACACCCGGTTTTTATATTTCCGGTATTTTTCAACAAAAAGAAAAACATCAATTTTACTGTGTGAAAAAACAGTATACTTGTATCCTTTAATAAAAATCTTACACTTTAAGGGATGGACGGAACACGAAGGGCAGATATTAAGCCGGGAATAGAAGTAATGGTGGAGCTTACTGAAAATAAGCGTACAGGAAAGCTGACTGGCGGAAAGGTGAAGGATGTGCTTACCACATCACCAAATCATCCCCACGGTATCAAGGTCAGGCTTGAAAGCGGTCTTGTCGGCAGAATTAAGCAGATTATTTAATCCTGATTGAGGTTATACTTAAGTATGGCCATTTTGAGTTTATCGGCTTTCTTTATGTGTCAATCATTCAAAAAATTAACTAAATTTGCACCTTCTGAAAACATAACTGTTTTCATTGCTGATATTTATTAATTCAATACCCTGGAATATGAAATATGAGGATTTTCTGGTTTCGTCACTGGGAAGCGGGAATGTAGTCACCCCTCTAAAAAAAGGTCAGCGGGAAGACAGCCCGGTTTATAAATTCGTTAAAGATGATGAAAGGATTCTTTATGAAGTGACACTTGAATATTTCAATCAGTGCAAGGAGAGGGGCGAAACACCGGTTTCATTTGAAAAAGCAGGTCCAAAGGAAAATATATTTTTTGAGCCAGCAAAAACAAAAGTTGCTATAGTCACCTGCGGAGGATTGTGTCCCGGGGTAAATAACGTGATCAGGAGCCTCGTGAATCAGCTTTTTTACAGATATGGCATTACCAGGATCCTGGGTATTAAATATGGCTATGAGGGATTAATATCCAAGTTTAACCATCCCGTAATTGAACTTACAGCCTCAATGGTTAGTGATATTCATAACTCAGGAGGTACATTTCTTGGAACATCCCGGGGAAATCAGAATGTTGAAGAAATGGTCGATACACTTGAAATTCTGAATGTTAATATACTGTTTTGCATCGGAGGAGATGGTACCCTGAGGGGCGCTCATGCAATTTACGAAGAGATTAAAAAAAGGAATCTTAAGATAGCAGTAGCAGGAATTCCGAAAACTATTGATAATGATATTGACCTCATTCAGAAATCATTCGGTTTTGAAACTGCATTTTCAATTGCCAATGATATAATCAGGAACGCTCATAATGAAGCAGAGGGTGCTCATAACGGCATCGCCCTTGTAAAGTTAATGGGCAGAGACTCTGGTTTTATTGCTGCCAGTGCAGCGCTTTCTATTCAGGAGGTAAATTTTGTCCTTGTTCCTGAAATGTTATTTGATCTTTACGGGCAGAGGGGTTTTCTTAAAGTGCTTCGCAAGCGCCTTGAGGAGAGACATCATGCAGTTGTTGTCGTTGCCGAGGGAGCCGGACAGGATCTTTTTGAATCCAAGGATTTTATAAAAGACGTTTCTGGAAATGTAAAGCATAAAGACATTGGGATTCACCTGAAGGAAAAAATCATGGAAGAATTTGACGCCAAGGGATTTCCTTATTCAATAAAATATATTGATCCCAGTTATATTATAAGGAGCGCACCTGCGAATGCCAACGACAGTAAATTTTGCAATCTTCTGGCCCAGAATGCCGTACACGCTGCGGTGGCAGGCAAGACTGACTTTGTAATAGGTTATTGGAATTATGAGTTTACCCTGCTTCCGATTTCCATGGCGGTGAAAAAGAGGAAAAAAATTGATGTTGAAGGCGAGCTCTGGTGGAATGTTCTTGAGGCTACCGGACAGCCTATCAGCATGAAGAATCCCTGATATGATCAGAAACATAGTTTTTGACCTGGGAAATGTTCTTATCAGTTTCAGGCCGGCCGAATATCTTTCAGGAAACGGGTATTCCCCTGAAAATAAGGAATTGATCTTGTCCGATGTTTTCGGAAGCAGGGAATGGCTTCTTCTTGACGACGGAAAAATAACTAAAACCGAAGCCATAGATGGTATTGCCATGAATTCTTCCCTGAAAAGGGACGAAATAGCCCGGATTTTCAACGAACGCCTGAAGATCTTCCATTCCCTCGACAATAATGCTAAAATCCTTCCTGGATTAAAAAAACAGGGTTTTAAACTGTACTACATATCCAACTTCCCTGGTGATATTTTCGATGACGTCAAAAACGATTATGATTTCTTCAGATATTTCGACGGTGGAATTATTTCTGCAGAAGCAGGATGTTCAAAACCGGGCAATGAAATTTTTAAGATTTTTCTAGACAGGTACAGTCTGGTTCCTGAAGAATGTCTTTTTATCGATGACACTGGACCAAACGTAAAAACTGCCGAGTCTTTTGGAATGAAAGGATTCTTTACGTCAGGGTCGACTGATATTTCTGAGGAGGTTAAAATAAAATTGTTACAAAATTATTAATTACTCAATTTATCGAATATATTATCGATTTATTCGAAAATATCCCATTTTTGAATCGAAAATTCCTTGCCCGTTGTCTACAAGATCCAGAATAATCAATTCTCACCAGGTTTAGATATCATTAAAAATCATTTAAGTAATTGTCTGTCTGTTGCTTACAGATCCAAAATTAAAATGTGTTCCACGTGGAAATTAGAGCTCCTTTGTTATGTTTTTATGAAGAATTGAAGCTTTATGAGATCCGATTAGTTTTTCTAGTTCCTTCAGCGGGGTATTTTTGATTTTTTCAACAGAACCGATTTTTTTCATTAAAACCTCTTTTGTTTTGTCTCCGATTCCTTTTATCTGGTCAAGTTCTGATTTTGTCATATCCATTGATCTCTTATTCCTGTGAAAACTTATTCCAAACCGATGCGCTTCATTTCTTAACTGCAGGATTATCTTGAGACTAATTGAGTTCTTATCAAGATAAAGTGGAACACTGTCTCCCGGAAAAAATATTTCTTCAAGTTTTTTGGCTATACCAATTATGGTTACCTTGTTTTTTATCCCGAGCTTGTCAATACTCTTTACAGCTGCTGAAAGCTGCCCTTTGCCTCCGTCAATTATAATAAGCTGTGGCAGGTTTTGGTTTTCGTCAATCAGCCGCCTGTAGCGTCTGAATACGATTTCCTCCATTGAAGAAAAATCGTCCGGGCCTGTTACTGTTTTGATGTTGAAGTGTCTGTAATCCTTTTTACTTGGCTTTGCATTTCTGAAAACAACACAGGCTGCAACAGGATTTTCACCGGTTATGTTAGAATTATCAAAACACTCAATATGTACTGGCAGGTCCGCCATGTGCAGGTCGGATTTTATTTTTTCCAGGTTTCTTCCCGTTCTGTCTTTCTTTGGCGCCGTATCCCGCTTCTTTTTCTGCTCAAGCTTGTAATACAGGACATTCCTTTCTGCCAGTTCAAGCAGCTTAAGCTTCTCTCCCTTAATCGGTATTGTATATTTAATCTTTTCGAGCATTATATCTGGCTTAAAAGGCAATATTATTTCCGGTGAATCACTTGATAATCTTTGCCTTATCTCAGTTATTGCGAATCCCATAAGGGATTCTTTCTCTTCGTCCAGCCTGCTTTTCATATCGAGTGTAAATGCCTGAACTATAGCTCCGTTTACCACTTTCAGGTAATTCATGTATGTGTTATCATTATCCTGGGTAAAAGCAAATACATCTGTATTGCTTATCTTGTTGCTTACTATTGCTGATCTTGATCTGAATTTTGTCAGTAAATCAATTTTATCTTTTATTATCTGCGCTTTTTCAAATCTGAGTGATCCGGAGTAATCCGCCATTGTTTCCTTTAAATGTTCAATAACCGTTGATATGTTTCCTTTCAGTATATCTCTGATCTGCTGAATATTTGAATTATAGTCGCGTTCATCCTGCAGCCCGACACATGGTGCTTTGCAGTTCCCGATATGATACTCCAGACAGACTTTGAACTTACCGGAAGTAATTGATTCCTCTGACAGATTCAGAGAGCAGGTGCGGGGCTTGAATAACTGCCTGATGAGATCCACCAGTGTCTTTACCATGAGTCCGGAAGTATAAGGTCCGTAATAAACAGATCCGTCTTTTATTGTATTCCTGGTGCTGAACACTCTGGGAAAATGTTCTTTCTTAATACATATCCAGGGATAAGTTTTATCGTCTTTCAGAAGTATATTATACCTGGGCTGATGCTTTTTAATCAGATTATTCTCAAGTAAAAGCGCATCTGATTCATTATCGACAACTATATGCCTGACTGTTGATGCTTTCTTCAGCATAAGTGTTGTTTTTCCGGACTGATTCCTGCCAAAATATGACGCTACTCTCTTTCTCAGATTCTTGGCTTTTCCTACATATAAAATATTACCCGAGGAGTCCATAAACTGGTAAACACCAGGTTTTTCCGGTAGAAGATAAAGTACAGTATCCGAATTAATTGGCATGATTCAAAGATAAGGATTTTCGATTTTACACATACATTCATTTCACTTCCCTCAGGGCGGATGCCGCGAAGCGGCAGGGGATTCTATTTATTCCACGAATAACGGTACCGGATTGAATTTTCTTCCGTCGAACAAACCTCTGTCACTAAGCTTAATTTCAGGTATAACCAGCAAGGCCATAAATGAAAGCGTCATAAAAGGAGCTGACATTCTGCATCCCATGTTTTTCACTTTTTTTGTCAGAGCCTCATATGCCGAGGCCACCTCATAACAAGATTTTGTTGACATTATCCCTGCTACATCAAGTTTAATGGAGCATTTTACGGTGTCTTCTGAAACTGCCAGCCCTCCTTTCAGCCTTATTATTTCATTTATTGCACAAACCAGATCCCTGTCGTTTGTTCCAATAGCTATTATATTATGGCTGTCATGTGCCACGGAGCCGGCAAACGCTCCCTTCTTCAAACCAAATCCTTTAATAAAGCCTGCAGCGGCCGGTGCATCTTTATATCTGTCCTTCACCACTATTTTGAGAATGTCTTCCGATGGCAAGCTTTTCAGGTTTCTTCCTTTAACAGGACCATGTATTACTTCTCTGGTAAGCAGTTCGCCGTCAAATGCCCGTATCACCCTGAAATTAAGTCCCTTGTTCTTTACTATCATATCTGATTCGGAAACTGGAGTGCAATTGAAAGAATTAATGGATTTCCCCGGTTTATATTTAAAGAGGACTTTCCCTTTGTCAAATACTTTTTGCCCGTTTATCCATGTTTCCAGGATATTCATTTTTTTCAGGCTGCCTACCAGAATGAAATCTGCATTTTCGCCCTGCCTCAGCATTCCGGCATCCAGGCCATAGTGTTCCGATGGATTTATTGTTGCGCTTCTTATGACATCATACAAATCATATCCCCCCGAGATCAGCCTGCCGACCAGTTTATTTATGTGTCCTTTCTCAAGCATTTCAGGATGAAGGTCATCGCTGCACAGCATTATTTTTCCGGGATCTGATAAATACAGGTTTTTTAAAGCATCCAGATTTCTTGCAGCGCTGCCTTCCCTTATAAGTATCTTCATTCCCAGTGATATTTTCTCCCTGGCTTCCTCCATTCCTGAGCATTCATGATCCGTACTTATGCCCGTTCCAATATATTTCTTTAGATCATTTCCCGTCAGTCCCGGGGCGTGTCCGTCAATTTTTTTATTCTTATTTCTGGCAGCTTCTATCTTGCTTATTATACTCTTGGCACCAAATATTACCCCAGGGAAATTCATTACTTCTGCCAGATATTTAATTTCATTCTTACTTAGTAGTTTCTTAATATCTTCTGTGTCAATTTTACCACCGCTGGTTTCAAAATCAGTTGCAGGAACGCAGGAGGGCGCTCCGAACCAGAATTTTAAAGGGACTCTTTTACAGTCGTCCAGCATATAATCTATTCCTCTTATTCCCATCACATTCGCTATTTCATGCGGATCACATACAACTCCTGTTGTTCCATGTGGAACACTTGCCTTTGCAAAGCTTCCCGGCGTAAGCATTGAGCTTTCAATATGTATATGTGCATCAATTAATCCCGGAATAATGAATTTTGATCCTTTCCTGCTTGTTTTCTCAATACCTAATATCTTTTCACCTTTAAGTGTAATAATTGCATTGTAAATCTCTCTTTTGTGTATATCAACTAGCCTTCCAAGCACTTTCATAAAAATATTTTTATAAATATCAATTTTTGTTCCACGTGGAACATGCTTATCTTCCCATATACATTAATAAAATATTGATATCAGAAGGTGAAACGCCGCTTATTCTTCCAGCCTGTCCAATATTTTCAGGCTTTATTTTTGACAGCTTTTGTCTTCCTTCTGTTGAAATTGAAAGAAGTTCATTGTATTCAATATCTTCAGGTATCTTTACATTCTCCAGCCTCTTTATCTTTTCCGCAACCTGCCTTTCCCTTTGTATATATCCTTCGTATTTTATTCTTATTTCTGCTGATTCTGCTATTTCCCTAAATATTTCTGACCCAAATGCTTTCAGTTCATTGCTGCTTTTTATTATTTTAAGCAGTTCGTATATTCGTACCTGTGGTCTGGCTGCTATATTAATTGCCTTAGTTCTTTGACTTATCGCTGCAGATCCTTCTCTTATCAGATATTCGTTAATTTCGTCCGGATCCAGGCTATTATCTCTGACAAATCTTATCAACTCATTTGTCATTATCTCTTTTTCCTCATAGTGTTTCAGTCTTTGCTTGTCTGCAAGACCAATTTCATATCCTTTCCTTGTTAATCTTTCGTCCGCATTGTCCTGTCTTAAGAGTATTCTGTACTCTGCCCTGGATGTAAACATTCTGTAGGGTTCGTCAACTCCCTTGGTCACAAGGTCATCTATCAGCACGCCTATATATGATTCTTCACGTCCGAGAACAAGCTTTTCCTTTTTCTTTAATTTCAATACTGCATTTATTCCTGCCATCAATCCCTGGGCAGCAGCTTCTTCATACCCTGTTGTTCCATTAATCTGTCCTGCAAAATACAGGTTCTCAATTTTTTTTGTTTCAAGTGTGTGTTTCAGTTGTGTCGGCTGGAAAAAATCATATTCTATTGCGTAACCAGGACGGAATATTTCTACATTTTCAAGTCCCTTAACTTTTCTCAATGCTTTAAGCTGTGCTTCCAGCGGCAGGCTGCTTGCAAATCCATTTACATAGTATTCAATAGTCTCTGTTCCTTCTGGTTCTATAAATAACTGGTGTGCATTTTTTTCCTTAAATGTTACAATCTTGTCTTCTATGCTCGGACAATATCTCGGTCCTCTTCCTTTAATCCTGCCTTTAAACAGAGGACTGAATTCAAGTCCTTTTCTTAATTCCTCATGTGCTTCCTCATTAGTATGTGTTATAAAGCAGCTCCTCTGTCTCTTAAGACTTTTCCCTTTTGATATAAATGAAAATTTTCTTTCCTCATCATCCCCCTTTTGTTCGGTCATTGAATTAAAATCAATAGTTCTTCCGTCAATTCTTGCGCTTGTACCTGTCTTTAATCTTTCAACGCTGAATCCAATTTGTGCAAGCTGCTCACTTATTCCTGTTGAAGCCTGATCTCCTGATCTTCCTCCTTTTATATTTCTGAATCCCACATGCATTATAGCATTTAAAAATGTACCGTTTGTCAGAATAACAGCTTCTGAAATAAATTTTGTCCCGAACGATGTTTCAATTCCTTTTACTCTTTCTTTCTCTATTATCAGTTTTACTGCCTGTTCCTGCCATATATGCAGTTTACCTGTATTTTCTATTTCCTTTCTCCATTCGGTTGTAAATTTCTGTCTGTCACATTGAGCCCTGGGGCTCCACATAGCCGGTCCTTTTGATTTGTTAAGCATCCTGAACTGTATCATGCTTCTGTCAGTGATCAGGCCGCTAAGGCCTCCCAAAGCATCAATTTCCCTTATTATTTGTCCTTTTGCTATACCCCCCATCGCAGGATTGCATGACATCTGTGCCAGTTTTGTCATATCCATTGTAATCAGCATTGTTTCTGCTCCCATTTTCGCTGCAGCATGTGCTGCTTCACATCCTGCATGTCCGCCGCCTACAACTATTATATCATAATAAAAATCCATTCTCCTGTTCCTTTAATTTCATAATCCAAAAATCTTCTTCCTCTTTCATTATTCTCCTTTCCGCTTCATTCCTGTCTTTATATCCGCATAAATGTAAAGTCCCATGTATCATTACTCTTACCATTTCCGTTCTTAAACTAACTTTATAGTTATGTCCGTTTCTTTTTACAGTATCCTTGCTTATATAAACCTCGCCCTTGATACAGTTTCTTTCAGAGTAGTCAAAAGCAATCACGTCTGTTAATGTATCTTCCTTCAGGAATTCCCTGTTTATTTCAGTCAATCGTTCGTCAGTGGTTATAATAAAATAAAGGTCACCCGGTGTTTTATTTTTATTCCTGATGACCTTTTCAATTAATTTTAATACTTCTTTGCTTCTTCTTATACGATGATTTATATCATCATAGAATATTCTTATCTTCAATTTTTTATGTTTTTAAAAATCATTTTTACGCTGTTCCCTTTTCTATTGAATTCTATTTCATCTGCCAGCTTTCGCATCAGGAATATTCCTCTGCCATTTATTGCTTCAATGTTTTCTGGTCTTGTTGGATCCGGAACTTCTTTCGGTTTAAATCCTTTTCCTTCATCCGTTACTGTAATTATCAGTTCGTTGTTCTTAATCAGTATTTCCACGTCAACATATTTTCCTTTATCTGATTTATTTCCGTGTAAAATTGCATTATTTACTGCTTCCAGTGTTGCAATGAGAATCTTTCCGTAATTATCCTGGTTAATTCCTGCATCTCCTGTAATGTTGTCAATGGCATTCTCTACTGCCCTTATATTTGCAATTTTTGACTCAATATGCAACTTTTTAACCATTCACAGATTTTATCAATCCTTTATACTTAAAATTAATGCAATTTGTTTCACAATATTCTAATTTTTTGCAATCCATTGTTCAGGATCCAGGTATTTTTCTTCATATATCATAAATTTCATTGTGCACGTTGCTTCTTCTCCTTCATTTCTGAATACTTCACCCAGCTCCTGTTTTGTCTCAACTTTATCTCCTGTTTTAATCTTTACATTAACCAGATTATTATATACCGAACGAAATTTGCCGTGGCTTACTATAACTGTCATATTCGCTCCCGAAATAGCAAAAATAGCAGTTATTTCACCTTTATATACACTTCGTGCAACAGTTCGTCCAGAGCTTGTAATTTCAATTCCGACATTGTTTTCTGTAACATATTTCAATACTGGGTGCTGGTGCACACCGAAATGATTTGTAATGATTCCTCTTTCCACCGGCCATGGCAATCTTCCCTTATTCTCCAGGAAATTCTCTCCTATCAATCTTTGTTCCGGTGTCAGATTTGTAATCAGTGATTTTTTCTTTTCTGCCTCAATTATCTTTGCTATTTCGTTTTCCAGCCTTTTTGCAATTTTCTTCTTTTCATCAAGTTCTTTCTTTAATTGTTTCTCCCTGGAGCTAAGTGATCTTATCATCCTTTGCTTCCTTCCCTGCTCGCTCTGAAGCAATCCTTTTTGAATTTCCTCTTTATTCTTCAGATCATAAATTTTTGCCAGGTCTTCTTCAAGACTTACTTTTGTTTCTTCGATCCGGTCCTTCAATTCTGCAATTATTTCAGCTTCATTTCTTCTGTATTTTGTCACCTGCTGCAGATATTTTAGTCTCTTGTATCCCTGGTTAAAATCCTTTGCAGATAAGATATAGATTATTTCCGGATTACTTTTCTTTGATTTATATGAGTTTATTATTGCTCTTGAGTAATCATCCTTAAGTGCAATAAGGTCGTACTCCATCATTTCGATGGCTATCTTGTTTAATTCTATTCTTTCATTTAAAAGCTTGATTTCCTCGCCCATTCCCATTATAACATTTTCACGCAGTGCAACTTTGTTTCCAAGAATTTTTAATGCGTTTATACCTGCGTTTTTTTGTTCTGCCGTACTTTTAAGCATATTATCCACATAGGATATTTCCTCGAGGGTTCTTGTTCTTATTGCCTCAAGCTCAGTCTTTGTTTGCGACGAAATATTACTTGAAAACATATATAGCATTACTGCTATAAAAAGCGATTTTCTCATTTTAATAATACCTCATCATAGTTCTTTCCCGGAATAAAAAAAATTTCATTCTGATCTACTGTCTCAATTCTTTCAATTTTTACATTAATTCTTGTTTCTCCGTCTGATCCTGTAATTTCAATATGTTTTGCAAAAGCAGCTTCCCTGTTATTTTCAATTCTTTCAAATCGTATTTTTATTCCATTTCCTGTCAGTAAATCAACTGATTGTACATTTGAAATTTTTCCTGTATTACAATCAATAGTATAAAATATTTCATTTTTAAATGTTTTCTCTCTTATTCCTGCTATTCCGTCTCTACATATAACCGTGTCATTTTCATTTATTTCTGATATATAATCACCCAATATTGCCGGTAAAAATGATGTGCTTATACCATATTTATTATTCAGATAATCCGTAGATCCCCTATAAAGCTTTTTATTAATTCTGTCATTTATCAGTATTGTATCCTTATCTATGAAAATCCTGACTGCTTCAAGTCCTGTTAAATTTCTAATGCTTATAAGATATATTCCCTGCTTCTTGAATTTCATATTTCCAATCAGTTTCCGTCTTTCCAGGTTGTTTGTTATTTCAATTTCCGCTTTTATTATATTAAAATCATTATTGGTTATGTTCAATTTCTTAATTTGATCAACAGTCGTTAATTCTACTGCGTTTCCAGAATTATACCTGCTGGTTGTTTTTTTCATTGCCGAACAACCGGCAATGAATACAATCATTATTGTTAACGCCCATTTCCGCACGATTCTATTTCTTTAATAAGATATGTTTTTGTACTGTCAATTTTTAGAGCCTCTTTCCATTTCAATACTGCTTCCCTGCAATTTTTCGTCTTTTGAAGTACATATCCGTAATGCTCAAAGTATTCAGCGTCAGAATCTTCGCTCTTTTCAATTATTTCCCGGAATATCTTTTCGGCATCTTTAAATTTTCCTCTTTTAAATAAAATCCACCCATATGTGTCAAGATATGTATAATTATCCCTTTCTGCTTCAATAACCTTTCTTGCCATTTCCTCGGCATCTTTTAGCTTCATGTTTCTTTCAGCAAGGTAATAAGCATAATTATTCATTATGGTTATGTCGTTTTTATCTGTCCTGATTGCTTCTTCAAAAGTTGCAAATGCTTTGTCATAATCTTTCATCTTATACTGCACATCTGCTTTTATAGATAATACCTGCATTTGCATTTCAACATCATTTCCGGCCAGTATTTCAGCTTTTTTCAGTTCTTCAATTGCAGTATTGAAATTCCCGTTTTCACTTGCTCCTGTTGCATAAAGTATCTTTGCCAGAAATGATCTGTTGAATTTTGTAGCACATTCCTTTCCTCTTTCTTCGAGCTTTCCTGAATCGCCTGAGTCAAGATAAACAAGTAAAAGCTTCTCCCATGCAAAATAATTTTCAGGCTGGCTTTTTATCACTTCCTCAAGCCTTGCCGCAGCATCTTTATATCTTTTCTCCTGTGCAAGAAGCTCTGGTCTTAATAGCTGTACTATATGATCATTCCTGTACTCAGCCTCAAGCACCATCATTGCTATCTGAATCTGATCAATTCTTTGCTTAACCAGATCCTTTATCCCAATAAGCCTGGCAAAAAGTGAAATTTTGTCTTCCCTCAAAACCAGGCTGTTCAGTATAACCGAATTCAGCAGCAAAAATAATTCATCATATTTTTCTTCTGTTATCAGAAAATCACATAGTGATAATTGTGTTTCAGGATTATCCGGATTTCGTTCCATAAGCCTGGTATATACTTCCATAGCTTTTGCGGATTCTCCTTTACCGCGATATATTTCCGCCAGTAATCCATTGTACAAAATTTCATCTGGATATACTTCCAGCAGTTGCTTTGTCTTTTCCATCGCGTCATCATATTTTTCCGCCCAAATAAGGTTCTTAACCGCGCTAACCGTAGATGACTCATTAATTCCGTATTTTTCGTCCAGGCTTTTAAAAATCAAATTTGCCTCTTCATATTTTCTGTTTTCTGAATACAGGTTTGCCAGTGTCATTTTCATATCTTCCTTTTCAGGATAACAGGTAACTGCTTTTTCATAATATATAATTGCACTGTCGAGCTTTTGCTCCTGATAATATATTCCTGCCGCCATCATTAGATACCAAATATTTTCAGGTTCTATGTTAATTGCCATATGAATGTATTTCTTTGCAGATCTGACGTCACCATTCGCTGCAACTATCTGGGCTATCATGAAGTATGTGGCACTGCTTTCCGGATTTATCTTCAGGCACTGCTCAAAAAATCTCAGGGCCTCCCCGCCGTTCCCCATCATTTTTAGCTTTACTGCTTCCACAAAAAAGTAATCAAATTTTATAGAATCATATTCCTTTGTGCTGCCTATTGCCGATGGTGTTATTTTATTCCCGCACGAATACGCCAATACAACCGATATTAATATCAATAATGCAGTATTTCTTTTAATCTTCATATATTGTTTTTTCTCATGAAAACGGTTAATAGTTTGTCTTTATATTGCGCATAGCCAATGAAGGCAGCGATTAATATTGTATTAATAACCAGTTCAGATAATATGCTTTTATAAGTGAAAATGCAGCTAAAAATAACCATTCCGGTTGCCAGCACAAAATAAGGTATAAGTTCCACCATATTGTATACTATTTTATAATGCTTTTCTGCAAAGATGAATGACATTATTATCATTGCTCCATATGATGCCACATGTGCCCAGGCAGAAGCCATATATCCATAAACGGGAATCAGCAGAACGTTTATGATAACTGTAATTAATGTTCCTATTAATGTTATATATATTCCGAACCTGGTAAGATCATTAAGCTTGTACCAGATACTGTGATTTATGTAAACTCCGTAAAGAAGGTATCCCATGCTTATAATCGGTACAACAACTATGGCTTTTCTGAAATCTGCTCCTATAATAAACTGAAAACCCGATATATATAAGTTAATTCCAAGGTAGATAATAAGCATTATAATTATAAAGTACTTCATTACATAAGCATATGTCTGTTTTGCATTATTGTATTTTGCCCTTTCAAAGAAAAATGGTTCTGCCGCAAATCTGAACATCTGTATAAATAAGGCCATTAAAACAGCAATTTTATATCCTGCACCATATTCTCCAACTGTTTCTAGTCCTTTTTCTTCACCAATCATTCTTCGTATAATTACCTTATCCAGGGCGTCATTCAACGACCCGCTCAGTCCTGCGATAAGTAACGGAAATGAATAATTCAGCATTCTTTGCCATATTGCTTTGTCCAAAACTGGTTTGATCCTTATAATGTATGGCAGAAGCATTATCAGTGTTGCAATGCTTCCCACAAGGTTTGCCACAAAAACATAACCCACTCGGTATTCTGGATTGTAAACAGATCTGAACCACCCGTTGTTTTTTTCATAAATGCCCGGTGCAACAATCAGCAGAAATAATACCGTAAGAATTGTAATAATTACATTGGTAATCTTAATAATGCTGAATACAACCGGCTTGTTTTCCTTTCTCAGCCACGCAAAGGGTATAGCAGTAAATGCGTCAATGGCAACAATTCCTGCAAATAGTTTTATATAATCGTGATTCCCGCTGTAATTAAGAAGTGCAGAAAAAGGATTTATGAAGATATTTACTATTATCAGAAACACTGAAGATGTTATCAGCAGACTGAGAAGTGCCGTGCTGTATACTCTTTCAGAATCCTCTTTTTTTTGTGCAAACCTGAAAAATCCTGTCTCCATGCCGTACGTAAGGATTATCAGCAAAAGCATCATCCAGGCATAGAGCTCTGTCACAACTCCGTATTCGGCTTTTTCAAAATACCTTGTATAGAAGAAAGTCATTATGCCATAGTTCAGGAATCTCGGAACGATGGTTCCGAAACCATATATGGCTGTTTGCTTTGCTAATGTCCGGATTTCGTCCACCCTGGTTTATTTAATATAATAATTCTTTTTCTTTCGTGATCGCCCAAAGTTAAATATCTTTGCTTTCAGAATTGCACAACATTATTAACCAAAAGTCAATATTCATGAACAAAACAGCTGTCAGGATTCTATTCCTTTCTGTTTTATTTTCAGTTATTTCCTGCAATACTCCGGGAGGTAATGAGAATACTGTGATTGTTATGAAAACCACCCTTGGTGATATTAAACTTATGCTCTATAATGAAACGCCGGTTCACAGGGATAATTTTATCAAGCTTGTAAACTCGGGCTTTTATGAGGGGATATCTTTTCACCGTATAATTAATGGCTTTATGATTCAGGCAGGAGATCCGCTGACACGCTCTGAGCCTATTGATAAAAATGCCGATTCATTAAACACCTATACAATTCCATCTGAATTCAATAAACAGCTTTTTCATAAAAAAGGAGCCCTGGCTGCTGCCCGCGAGGGGAATGATGTTAATCCCGCTATGAGGTCTTCCGGCACACATTTCTATATTGTTCAGGGAGTAAAATTAACTGATGATCAGCTAAACCAGGCTGAAGAAATGATAAACAACAATATCAAAAGAGCTTTATTCAATAAGTTTATTCATCAGATTGCCGACAGCTCTGTCTCTTCAGGTGTTCCGCTTCCAGACAGCGAAATTCAGGAGAAAGCTTCAGTGAAAATGTTCAATTATCTTACTACTGAAGGCAGCTATAAAATTCCTGAGGTCCAGCGTACTGCCTACAAGACAATCGGTGGAGTTCCACGGCTTGATGGCACATATACTGTCTTTGGTGAAGTTCTTAATGGATTGGACGTTGTTGACAGGATTGCTGCTGTTAAAACGGACGAAACAGATAAGCCTCTCAGCGACATCAGGATTCTTAATATTAAAATCGTCAGCAAATAATTTGTTATATAGTATTCTTAATGTTCAATAAAATAGATAATCTCATTGCTGAAATTTCATCCTTTACTGCCGGAAACAGTGATGAACTTGAATCGTTCCGTCTTAAATTCCTGAGCAAGAAAGGTCTCATTTCAGAGTTGTTCGAGGAATTCAGGAATGTTCCGGCATCAGAGAAAAAAGAAATAGGGCAGAGGCTGAATATCCTGAAACAGTCAGCACAGGAAAAATTTAACATTTTGAAAATCAGCCTTCATCCTGAAGATCTGTCTTCACGGGCAGATGATCTTACGCGCCCCTCTGTTCCATGGCTTTCAGGATCCCGGCATCCGATATCAATTATAAGGAATGAAATAATAGAGATTTTTGAACGCATAGGCTTTACAGTATCTGAAGGACCTGAAATTGAAGATGATAACCATGTTTTCACAAAGCTGAATTTTGCACCGGAACATCCGGCCAGGGATATGCAGGATACCTTTTACATATCAAGGATTTCGCCGGAAGATTCAAGTCCTGAAGACATTGTGCTTCGTACACATACTTCCTCGGTACAGGTACGGGTCATGGAAAATCAGAAACCGCCCATCCGGACAATTTCTCCGGGACGGGTGTTCAGGAATGAAGCGATATCAGCAAGGGCTCACTGCATATTCCATCAGGTTGAAGGTCTTTATATTGATGAGAATGTTTCTTTTGCAGACCTTCGTCAGACGTTGTTGTTTTATGCACGTGAAATGTTCGGCAAGGATACCAAGATCCGCCTCAGGCCTTCATATTTTCCTTTTACCGAACCTTCTGCTGAAATGGACATCAGCTGCAGTATTTGCGGAGGAAAGGGATGCAATGTTTGTAAATATACCGGCTGGCTTGAAGTCCTTGGTTGCGGTATGGTACATCCCGCTGTTCTGGAAGCAAGCAGCATTGATAGTAATAAATATACAGGATTTGCGTTCGGAATGGGAATTGAACGGCCTGCCATGTTGAAATACCAGGTCAATGATCTTCGTCTGTATTTTGAAAATGACATACGTTTTCTTGAACAGTTCAGAACTGCATTATAAAATCAGCGAACAATTATTATCTGATCATTGTTGATTCTTAAAAATATTCAGGGAATGATATGAAGCAGCATGAAATTCCGGTTCCTTTTTGTGATAAGTGTGCTTTGGAGTCCGGTGCCATTTTCAAACACCTCACTCACGATGAGGTTGATGTGATCAATTTTGAAAAGGAATTCCGGCAGTTCAAACGGGGTGAAATTCTTTACAACGAGGGAAGCAGGATCAGCGGTTTTTATTGTGTTCATAAGGGAATCATCAAGGTATTCAAGACCGGATTTGACGGTAAAGAGCAGATAATACGCTTTGCAAAACCCGGTGACATAATTGCATATCGCAGCGTTCTCAGCAATGAACCTGCCTGTACTTCAGCCAAGGTTATAGAAGACAGCCAGGTGTGTTTTATACCATCAGAAATTCTTATAAAACTTGTTAAAACCAATTCCTCTTTTGCTCATGAGCTTCTTAAGCTGGCCTGCCATGAACTGGGTGAGGCCAATGCATTTATTACCGACATAGCCCAGAAAACCGTGCGTGAAAGGCTGGCTGAGATTATTCTGCTCCTTGTCAACGAATTCGGTCTTGATGCGCAGAATTATCTCCAGATTTCCCTTACCCGCGAAGAACTGGCAAATATTGTGGGTACAGCAACAGAGTCGGTTATCAGGCTTCTTTCAGAATTTAAGTCAGACCGGCTTGTTGAGCTTAATGGCAGAAAGATCAGAATACTTAATAAAAAAGGGTTGGAAAAGATCAGTAATGTACTGAGTTGAATTAACTCAGAACAGGGTGCCTTCCCTGTGTCCGAATTGTTTTCCAAGATGTTTATAGGCCAGTTCTGTGGCTTCTCTTCCGCGAGGAGTTCTTTTCAGAAAACCCTCTTTAATAAGGAAAGGCTCATATACTTCCTCTATTGTTCCGCTTTCTTCGCTTACGGCAGTTGCAATGGTATTTAGTCCGACAGGTCCTCCGTTAAACTTATTGATAACGGCTGCAAGTATCCTGTTGTCCATTTCATCAAGCCCGTACTGGTCAATATTAAGTGCATTAAGCCCATATTTTGTTATTTCAATATCAACTTTTCCGGTTCCCTTGACCTGGGCAAAATCCCTGATCCTGCGCAGCAGTGCATTGGCAATTCTTGGTGTCCCCCGGCTTCTTTTCGCAATTTCCACTGCGGCCTTTTCATCTATTTTAACATCAAGAATTCTTGCGGAGCGCTTTACGATTCCCGTGAGCACCTCATGATCATAATATTCCAGGTGGAATTTTATTCCAAACCTGGCTCTCAGAGGACTGGTCAGCAGTCCGGATCTTGTTGTGGCACCTATAAGAGTGAATTTATTGAGTGTCAACTGTACAGAACGTGCACTTGGTCCTTTATCAATCATAATATCTATCTGAAAATCCTCCATTGCTGAATACAGATATTCTTCAACAACCGGGCTGAGACGGTGTATTTCGTCAATGAAAAGCACATCCCCGTCTTCAAGATTTGTCAAAAGACCTGCAAGGTCGCCTGGTTTATCCAGGACTGGTCCGGACGTCACCCTTAGATTTACCTTGAGCTCGTTTGAAATTATATTTGCCAGGGTTGTCTTTCCAAGACCTGGCGGGCTGTGGAGCAGAACATGATCAAGCGATTCACCCCTTTGCTTAGCAGCGGTAACAAATACTTTCAGATTGTCAATTACCTGCTTCTGTCCCTTGAAATCATCGAAGCACAAAGGACGGAGTTGTTTTTCAAATTCCCTGTCAGCTAGTACAATATTTTCTTTTCTGATATTGAAATCCTCTTCCATAAAGCAAAGTAACTATTTTATCAGCTTGGTATCGCTTTCAGGAAGATTTATTTTAACCCCGTTTATGCTTATCTCAATATCATCTTTATAGGTAATTACCAGCAGGGGAATCCCTTCTTCATCGAATTTTTTCCATGTTTTCTGCCGTATTCCCATCTGGTAATATTGTTCTTCCTTCACCTTCCCTGATTCATAGTAATACAGGTGTTGCTTATCGGGATTTCCCTGAATATAGTTACCCTTGAATTTCAGCTTGCCGCTTTCGTAATAGGATTTCCATTGTCCGTCCTTAAGTCCTATTATATATTTGCCTTCCTCGGTAAAATCACCTGATTTGAATTTCCACTCTCCATTCTTTTCTCCGTCCGAATATTGACCTGTTGCGATAATTTCACCTTCTGTTGAGTATTCTGTATATAAACCATCGCGCTGACCCTGAAAATACTCTTCTTCCCTGAGTACTGATCCGTTATCATAGAACCATGTCCATAATCCGTCAGGCCTGCCGCTATTATAGGATCCTGTCTGTTCAACTTTCGATTCAGTGTTATAGAATTTCCACAAACCTGCCTTTCTGTTGTCATTATATGTGCCTTCCGCCCTGATCTTCTTATCCGGGTAATAATCCTTCCATCGCCCGTTCTGGTTTCCCGCTTCATCAACAATCCCTTCCGACAGCAACAACCCATTGTCATTGTAGATGAAAGCGTTGCTTACTTTTCCGTCTTTACCGTACTCTCTGTGCACCCCCACAGGAATGTTATTTCTGAATGGTCCGCTGTATATAAGTTTTCCATCACTGTCATATCTGTTAACAACTTCAATATCAGGTTCATCTTCAACGCGTGATTTAACTATTGCGCCATTGTCATATAACATTGTAAGCACCAGGTTTACGCGTGTATCATATTCTTTATAATACCCGTGAAGAAGATCATCTTTATATGTTTTTTCATTCTTTATGGCGCCGTTTTGATAAAACTCCTTCCACACTCCCTGTTTCAGACGGTTGTTGTCAGTCCTGTTTATTTTCTCCCTGCTGACAAGAAAATCATTATTATATTCCAGTAGAGTTATAACATTTCCGTCTTTGTCATATTCTTTTGATAATCCTTCTTTCTTTCCTGCATTATATGCAATTGTTTGCTGTATTTTTCCGTCAGCAAAGTAAATATAAGCCGTACCTTCTTTCCTGTCTCCTGCATAAAGTTCTTTTGACCATATATAAAGTCCACTGGAAATATCTTTTCTATACTTTAAATAGTACCCGTTTTTCTTTCCGAACAGGTAGCTTATCCTGTCTGTCGTGTCTCCTGTCTGATCAAAGAACAGCCATATACTGTCAAGCATAAAATTCCTGTACATTCCTTCCGATTTCCTGATGCCCGTTACATAATAGCTTATCCAGTACCCGTCAGGCTTACCGTTCCTTATAAATCCTTTGCTTGATACTGCCCCGTTAGGATATTTAAATATCTGATATCCATCTTTAATTTCCTGTCCTGTTTGTGTAAATCCATCAACAGCAGTAAGAAAAGTAAATATTATAACAATTATTCTTTTCATTTTCTAAATACCAAGCTTTTTTGAAATATCAATCATTCTTTTAATCGGTTTTCTGGCATCTTTTATTATATCCTTATCAACAAATATTTCTGGTTTTTCATTTTTAAGGCATTCATAAATTTTCTTCACCGTAATAAGCTTCATGAAATTACATTCACTGCATCCGCAAGTTGAATCCCTGGGAGGAGCAGGTATATATTCTTTTTCAGGCATATATTTTTTCATCTGATGAATTATGCCTGGTTCTGTAGCGATAATATAGCATCTTGCATTGTCTTTCTGAGTAAACTGAAGCAATGCTGAAGTTGATCCTATAAAATCAGCAATCATTCTTACAGGCAGTTCGCATTCAGGATGAACTATTATTTTCGCTTCAGGATTGTTTTCCTTTAACCTGATAATTGCTTCAAGTGAAAATTCTTCATGAACATGACATGTGCCGTTCCACACCACTATATCCTTTCCTGTCTTATTAATAACATAATTTCCAAGATTTCTGTCAGGAGCAAATATTATCTTTTCGCCGGCAGGCAGTGAATTAACTATTTCCACTGCATTTGAAGAAGTGCAGCATATATCTGACAGTGCTTTAATCTCTGCTGTTGTATTAACATAAGTAATTACTGTTCTTCCCGGGTTCTTTTCAATAAATCTCCTGAAATCCTCTGCCTTGCACGAATCAGCAAGAGAACAGCCTGCATTCATATCAGGAAGAAGAACCTTTTTTTCAGGAGCCAGGATTTTGGCTGTTTCCGCCATGAATTTTACACCTGCAAACAAAATTATATCAGCATCATTATCAGCTGCTTTTTGCGACAATGCAAGACTATCCCCGATAAAATCAGCAAGGTCCTGGATGTCTCCTGTCTGGTAATAATGAGCCAGAATAATGACATTCTTTTCTTTCTTCAGCTTTTTGATTTCATCAATATAGTTTATCTGTTTTTTCACTTTTGTCCTTTCTAATTAACAACTATATAAAATATATTGATTTAAATTAGTTTAATTATGATGTTATTGATATGCTGTTAATTGTGTTAAGAAAATATAATGAAATTATTTGGTTTTTTCATAATCATCATAAGGTAAACAACTTTTAAACAGATCAAAAAATGTACCCTTTTTGTAAATCAGACCATTACTGCTCTTATTAACAATTGTTAGTATTGAATTGTTGATAGTGATAGTTGAACAAATGTAAGTTTTTTACTGTTTATTGCCGGTTTACATATTGATATTATTTGATAAGAAGAAAAGAAGCAACATTTAAAATCAGATTAAAACAGGTATTGTTCTTTATTTTCCATATTTATCAATATTAAATAAACATGTTTTTAAACAATATCATTCAATCAAAAATAATACAAACCAGCAAAAAAGATAAAAGAATATTATTTTCTTAAATTAGCAATGAATTACGCTAACGATTTAAATATGAAAAAGAAAAAGATCGCAATTACTTCAGACCATGCGGGCTTTTATTTAAAGGAGCTCCTGATACCATATGTGAAAAAAATGAATTATGAAATCAAGGATTTAGGAGCTTCCGGCAAGGAACCTGTTGATTATCCTGATTTCGGACATCCGATGGCAGCTGCAGTATCATCAGGTGAATATGACCTTGGAATAACAATATGCGGGACGGGAAACGGAATGAATATGACAGTGAACAAGCACCAGGGAATCAGAGGAGCTTTATGCTGGAACGAAGAAATCAGCAGGCTTGCCAGAGCTCATAATGATGCCAACATATGTGCAATGCCGGGATGGTTCATAAATGAAGCAGAAGCATATCTTATAGTTAAAACGTTTCTTGAGACCGAATTTGAAGGAGGCAGGCACAAACCAAGAATTGACAAGATAAGTTTAAAAATGTACTGAAATGCTTTCAAATTCATGTAAATACGGAATCAGGGCTTTGATATATATTGCAAGCCAGCCAAAAGAAAAAGGTAAAACCGGAATAAAACAAATTTCGGGAGATCTGGGGCTTCCGACACCTTTTCTTGCAAAGATTTTGCAGCAGCTTGCCAGGCAGAAAATACTCATTTCGCTTAAAGGGCCTCACGGTGGATTTTCTTTGCAGAAAGATCCCGGAAAAATTTCCCTTCTTGATATTGTCAAAACAATTGACGGAGACTCCCTTTTCAGTAACTGTATCATTCACAATACATCATGCAGGTGCGTGGATCGTGAAAAAGACCCGTGCCCCGTTCATGATGACTATATATATCTGCGTGAAACCCTCATTAAATTATTCAGCAATACAACAGTTAATGACCTGGTAAAAAAAGCAGGAAGCACAAAAAAGATAATTATTTAATAATCTGCTTTCTGAAAGGCCTGATTACCAGACAAGCAATAATTGAAACCAGTATTCCGCTCAGATTGAAAATAAGGTCAATAACTGATCCTGTCCTGTTTGTTGGCATAAATATCTGCAGGACCTCCATAAACGCCCCATAAAAGAAAGGAATAAGACCAATAAGAAAAAGAACATTAATTCTGCCTATGTTGTTCCTGTTTTCATAAGTTATTATCGACATAAAAAAGAAATACATGCCGAAATGAACTATTTTATCAGCGCCCCGAAAATTCAGGAAAGACACTTTATTGAAATCACCGGCATCAGCCAGGCTCAGCCACGCAATAATAACCGCAAACAGTATTGACAATATATTTTTCCTTACCATACTTTTTGTTTGATGCAAATTTAATCAATAGAATGGTATTTTATTTCTAAATTTAGATGTTGCAATTATTATAAATGGCAGGTATCTATATCCATATTCCCTTCTGTAAAAAATTGTGCAATTATTGCGATTTTTATCATATTGTTTCACCGGAAAATCATTCTTCTTTTCTCCTTGCATTACAGAAGGAAGCAGAAATCAGGCAGAATTATACAGGAAACGAAGCGATTTCAACTATTTATTTTGGCGGAGGCACACCATCAGTACTATCTGTAAAGGACCTCGAAATGATCCTGGATCAGCTTAAAACAAGGTTTTCTACTGAACCATCCTGTGAAACAACAATTGAATTAAATCCTGACGACATAACTCCGGATTATCTGAAAGGCCTTAAAAAAGCAGGTTTTAACCGCATAAGCCTGGGTATTCAATCATGGCGTGATCCTGACCTCAGGATGCTTAACAGAAGGCATAGCGCAGAACAGGCATCCAAAGCCCTGAAGGACACTTTCAGGGCAGGATTCGAAAACGTAACCATTGATCTTATATATGGCATTCCCGGGATGAGCCTCAAAGAATGGGAATCAAATCTTGACCAGTCTCTTTCCTATGATATTAAACATCTGTCTGCCTATCATCTTACAATAGAACCGGGAACGGTTTTCGGCAAAATGAAAGAAAAAGGATTATTTGAAGAGAGTGATGAGGAAAAAAGCAACAGCGAATTCAATATTCTTGTACGAAAAACAGAATCAGCCGGTTTTATCCATTATGAGATATCAAATTTCGGGAAACCGGGATATTTTTCAGTTCACAACACAAATTACTGGAAACAGGTACCTTATATCGGTCTCGGTCCGTCAGCTCATTCATTCAACAGATATTCGCGGCAGTGGAACATATCTGATGTGAAGAAGTATATAAGGTATGTGGATAACGGAACAATATTCTATGAAAAGGAAGAACTGGACTTGAAAACAAGATTCAATGAATATATAATGACATCGCTCAGGACCATGTGGGGTATCGACCTTGATTACCTTGAAAGAATTTTTGAAAAGGAGAGTTATGATTATGTCATTAACCTCTCGGGTAAATTCATTGATTACGGAATGATGAAACTCGACAAAAAAAACCTGGTCCTTACGAATCAGGGCAAAATGATATCTGATAACATTATTTCCGAATTTATGGTTCCGGGAGACAGATAATCACCTCTTGGTCAGCATGAAATTAGTCTGGCCTATCATGTTGTTCTCCAGATAAAGCTCAACATTGTAATTCCCGGGGATGAAATCACCGGTGTTATCAAGGTAGATGCACATTTCAATATCCTGGTTCATATAATCAGCAATCCGGTTTGCTGAAAAGATCAGCTTTTTACCATTAAAAGTAAAAATATTATCAGAACTGCTGGTAATGACCAGAGAATCAGGGCGGATCACTCTCATGAAAACCTCTTTCTGTCCGGCTTCGGCAATCGGATTTTCCCGCAGGGTGAAACAGATTCTGAGCTTATCAAGAAGGTTGATTTTTGTAGTTTCCTTTCTCTTCTTGTTGAGGGCAGCCGCAACAATATTTTTTGCCTGGATAACTGAAGCTATTTCAACCTTGGTGCTCAGCACCTCCTTCACTTTTTCAAGCTCAACATTTGTATTCTGAACTTTTTTGTATTCCTGCCTGATCTGGGTGTTTTCAGCTATAAGGATCTTATTCCTTGTATTAAGGGAATCAATTTGCACAATATAACTTTTCATTATATCCCTCATTGTTGAAATCTCATTCCTGTATTTCCTGATCAGCTGAATATTGGAAGCATTTACTGCAAGAAGCTGGAGAATTCTCTGCTTTTCCCTTTCAAGCCTTGCATTGAGACTGTCATTGTCTGTTTTAAGCGTGTCAAAGTTATGCATCATTATCCTTAACTCGTTTGCCAGGGAATCTTTTTCCCAAGTCAGCTCATTTTCCATTGCTGTCATTTTGTTTTTCTTGTCGAAATACATGGCAACCATGAATATCAGAGCTCCTGCCATAATTATTGTTATGGCAATCAAGCCAACAGGAGCACCTCTTTTCTTCTCCTGAACTGCAAGAGCCTCTTTGTTTGTTTCCGTCATTCAGCTGATTTTAAAAATGTTATAGGTGTGCAAAAATAATAATATATAAGAACTTATAATAATATTGATCCAATGATTAAATTTACGGAATAACAATAATATTTTAACTTTTTAATATTCAACAATATGAGTGGTTTTTTTGGTGTGGTCTCCAGGAAGGAATGCATTAATGAAGTATTCTATGGTACAGATTATCATTCCCACCTTGGTACGAAACGGGCAGGCATGGTGTTTATTGTTCCGGATAAAGGATTCAGACGTTCAATTCACACCCTTGAAAACTCATATTTCAGGTCTAAGTTTGAAGATGAGCTGAAGACCTTTGCAGGAAACTCGGGAATGGGAATCATAAGCGATACAGACCCGCAGCCGATATTATTCAATTCTCACCTGGGACGTTTTGCGATTGTCACGGTAAGCCGCATCATAAACATTTCAGAACTTGAAATGAAATTCCTGAATCAGAAAAAACATTTCACTGAAAATTTTGAAGGCAATATAAATCCCACCGAAGTTGTCGCCAATATTATTTGCGAAAAAGACACTTTTGTTGCAGGTATTGAGAATGTATTTGATAGTGTAAAAGGATCATGTTCATTGATGATTCTCACTGAAGAAGGGATCATTGCGGCAAGAGACAAGTACGGAAGAACACCGGTAGTAATAGGGAGGAAGCAGGATGCTTATGCGGTTGCTTCTGAATCATGCTCATTTCCGAATACAGGATTTGAACTGGATTATTACCTTGGTCCGGGAGAAATAATTCATGTTACGGCAAGTGGCTATAAGCAGCTCAGAAAACCAGGAGACAAAATGCAGATATGTGCATTTTTGTGGGTTTATTACGGTTATCCTCCCTCTTATTATGAAGGCATAAATGTGGATGAATGCCGTTACAGATGCGGAGCCTTTCTGGCACGGAGGGATGATGTGGAGGCTGATTTTGTCTGTGGTATTCCCGATTCTGGCGTAGGGCATGCTATAGGATATGGAAACGAAAAAAAAATACCCAACAAAAGACCATATTCAAAATACACAGCAACATGGCCCCGCAGCTTCCTTCCGTCGGTTCAGGAACAGCGTGATCTTGTTGCAAGAATGAAGCTGATACCCAACAGAGCTGTTATTGAAGGGAAAAAAATGGTATTCCTTGACGACAGCATAGTCAGGGGAACACAGCTTAAGGATAATACTAACGATATGCGGAAATGCGGAGCTGCAGAGATCCACATGAGAATTGCATGTCCGCCGCTTCTATATTCCTGTGAATTCCTGAATTTCACACAATCCCGGTCACCGCTTGAACTTGCAGCAAGAAGAGCAATAAAAGAAATGAACGGAACAGAAGAGGAGCTTGCAGAATTTTCCAACCCGGATTCAGAAAAATATAAGAAGATGGTCGCCAAAATAGCTGAAAAACTCGATCTTGACTCCCTGGTTTACCAGAGGCTTGATGACCTCGTTGAAGCAATTGGACTGCCCAAGGAAAAACTTTGCACCCATTGCTGGGACGGCAGTTCTTATTTTTAACCAGCAACCAGCAACCAGCAACCAGTAATCAGACTATGAAATATGTCGGAGCTCATGTCAGTGCAGAAGGAGGCGTACAGAACGCCCCGGTGAATGCAAATGCTATCGGAGCAAAAGCTTTTGCTTTGTTTACAAAGAACCAGCGGCAGTGGTTTTCATCACCGCTTTCCATGAAAACAATTTCTGAATTCAGGGAAAATTGCGAAAAATTTGATTATAAACCATTCCAGATACTGCCGCATGACAGCTATCTGATAAACCTTGGACATTCTGAAAAAGAGCCACTTAATAAATCAAGGACATCTTTTCTTGATGAAATGAAGCGTTGTGAGCTGCTTGGACTTGACAGGCTCAATTTTCATCCGGGCAGCCATCTTAACCTTACAGGTATTGAGGAATGCCTTAAAATAATCGCGGAATCAATAAACATTTCTCTTGAAAAAACAAAAGGAGTAATTGCTGTAATTGAAAACACAGCTGGACAGGGAACTAATCTCGGACATACTTTTGAGCAGATAAAGTTTATTATTGATAATGTTGATGACAAGTCAAGAGTTGGTGTATGTATTGACACATGTCATGCCTATACCTCGGGATATGATGTTAAATCACTGTTAGGTTTTGATGAGACCTTCAGGAAATTCAATAATATTATCGGATTCAAATATCTGAAAGGGATGCATCTGAACGACACAAAAAAAGATTTCGGAACCCGCGTGGACCGTCATGAAAATATCGGAACAGGATTCCTGGGAGATGAAGTCTTTTCACTGATCATGAATGATATAAGATTTGACAATATGCCGCTTATTCTCGAGACCCCGGAAGAATCATTGTGGGAAGCGGAGATAAGGAAATTGTATTCGATGATAAGATGACGACCCCCTTCCGCACCGCGGAATGACCCCAAAAGGCTTGCCTGCCGGCAGGGGGCTAAAAACGCAGTTATCTCCATGTGTTTTCAGTTAGTATGGGGCGGGGGGGTAATTAAGTTTCTCCGCAATTATCTTCTGAACTTCAGGATCTTTTAATTTCTTTTTGGTTTCTTGATATCCCATTTCCATAATTTCCTCTGCCTTTTCGACTTCAATAATGCCGAATTTTGTAAGTTCAGACGGAGCAACAAACAGGTCAAATTTCTTCTCTTTTTCCTGCGCCTCCTTTGTCTGGTCGAGCATAAAGGTCCTGATTGCAATTGAAATAAGTCCGGTTGCTGTCTCTTCATATCCCACAGGATTCACGAAAGAGCCGATCAACAGACTGCATTTGTTTTCAAGAGGCTTAATCGGAAGATTATCAAGCACTCCGCCATCAACATAATATATTTTATTGATAATCACAGGTTTAAACAGCACCGGGATGCTTGAAGACGCTAATACTGAAGTAACAAGATTGCCTTTTGAAATATAGACCGGCTTACCATTATTAAGATCAGTGGCACACACAATAAGCGGAATCTTAAGGTCTTCAAATTTATTAGCTTTAAGGTTAGCCTCAAGCAACTTACTGATGCCCGAAATCTGTAATAATCCGTCACGCGGAAGAGCGGGGCGCATATAGTCAAGCTTGCTTTGACGCTTCATAATTTTAAGAATCCCAGCGGGGGAGTGGCCATCACAATATAACACTCCTGCAATGGCGCCGGCACTTGTTCCTGATATTATGTCAGGATATATATTTTCTTCATTTAATGCCTTCAGGACACCCAGGTGTGCGAACCCCCTGGCCCCGCCACCGCTTAAAACCAGACCAATCCTAAATTTTTTATCTTCCATAATGTTTAGCTCTCTGCAATTCGCAGCAAATGTAAACAATCAGCTTCACATGCCGTTATTAAAAGCAACCTCATATTCTGTTATTAAATTGTTAAATTTGAGCAAATATCTTAAACAGCAAAACAGTATAACCACATGCAATTTCTGTTGACAGCATATGACGGAACCGATTCAGGAGCATTGGACCGGAGGATGAAATGCCGCCCGGAGCATCTTGAAAAAATTACAGAAGTGAAAAAAGCAGGAGAATTTCTATTCGGAGGGGCAATTCTTGATGATTCCGGCCAAATGATCGGATCAATGATCCTTTACGAAGTGCCCGATAGGGTAACTCTGGACGAAAGACTTAAAAATGAACCTTATATTTACAACAAGGTGTGGGAAAAAATTGATATCAGGCCATTCCGGCTGGCTAAAATAGAATGAAAAGCATTTAACCTAAAATTATATAAGATGAAAAAAACGATAATTCTGCTATTGGCAGTTTTTTGGAGTGTAATACTTACAGCACAAACGGCTGAAATCAGCATTCCTTTTAAAATGGAGGAACTTACCTCTCCGCAATTTGTTAAAGCCGTGGAAAAAGCAGGCGGTGTATGCGTTATTCCACTGGGGATTATTGAAAAACACGGTCCGCACCTTCCTCTTGGAACTGATCTTTTTGAAATAAGAGAAGTAGCAACAACTGCTGCAAAAAAAGAATATGCAGTTGTTTTTCCACCCTATTACCTGGGACAGATATTTGAAGCAAGACATCAGCCCGGAACACTGGCATACAGTCATGAGCTGGTATGGAAAATGCTTGAGGAAACATGCACTGAATTATCCAGAAACGGACTAAAAAAAATAATTCTTGCCAATGGCCATGGCGGCAGCACAAACCTGTTGCAGTATTTCTGCCAGACCCAGCTGGAAAGCCAGAAGGATTATATAGTTGTTTTTTTCCAGTCAGGATCTGATCCTGAAACGGCACAGGAAATAAAATCACTTAGAAAAGCGACACTTGATTCCCATGCAGGAGAAGGAGAAACCTCAATGATGTTTTTTATAAGACCCGACCTGGTTGACCAGAACGCTATTAAAAGTGAATCAGGTTTAAATCAGGAAAGGCTTAAAGGACTAAAAAACGGATATACAGGAATATGGTGGTATGCTAATTTCCCAAATCATTATGCCAGTAATGTGGCTGAACCGAACAAAAGACTTGGAGAACTCCTGGTCACAAGCAGCGCCAGCCAGCTTGCCGGACTGATAAAATATCTTAAAACGAACAATTCAATAGAGGAACTGCAGAACGAATTCAACAAAAGAGCAGCAAATCCCCTGATGAAATATTAAAAGCAAAAAAGCTTATTCTTTATCGTAAACCAGGGAAAGATTTCTTTTTCCACGGAAGTAATCTGATACCTGCTTTATTACCAGCTCTTTACCCTTGTCCCGGAGGGTCCATTTTTCATTTCCTTCCTGGTTGAATACCTGATCTCCGAATCTCATTGTTGATTTTGAATCAAGGATCAGAGTATCTCCGTTCTCCGACATTCTTATAACCGTCGTCTGTATAAAATTATCGGAACCCGATTTGTTTTCTTCTCCAGGAACAAGAATATCTTCGGTTGTTCTGTCATCTGCATCCTCCTGTCTGTACGTTTTTCTGACAGTGACAGAATTTGTATCGTGCACGACAGATATAAGATCAGCAATATTTCCTGCTCCGAAATTATCAAGAGTGCTCTTTTCTTCATTAAACACCCACTTACCGCTGAAACTAACAGGCTCCCTGGTAATCTTGATTTCGGGCAATGGCTCAAGCCCAGATACTTTACGAAGAGGAGCAACCAGCTCCCTGTAGGCAGCATCTTCCTGGCTTAGAATACGGGGATCGGAATTGAGTATTTTATGTTGTTTCTTGAGAGTGTTCCTTACCATTCCTGACCATATTACCCAGTAGCTCCATTTCGGCTGCTTTGCAAGTATATCGAGGGCAGGGGGATTACCTACTTCACCAAGAACAAGAGGCTTTCCTTTTGACAATACATCAAGACTGTCGTAATAATCCTGTTTGAAATCGCTTCCATAAACATCGAGGGCAAGAATATCAAGGTAGTCATTTCCAGGATAAAAGTTTGAAAACTGCATTTCAGGTTTATTGGGTCTGTCGACACTCCATACCCAGACGAGGTTATTCAGTTTGTGGTATTTAACAAGCCTGTCATATATCTGCAGGTAAAGCGCTTTTGTGCTGTATTTCCCGGTTCGTCCGCCCCACCAGAACCAGCTGCCATTCATTTCGTGGTATGGGCGCCAGAGAACCGGAACGTGTGCATCCTGAAGTTTTTTCAGGTATCCTGCGACCGAATCAACCTGAGCGCACCAGCTTTTGTAAAGCGGAGTCCCCCTTGTCAGAATATCCTTAAACTGCTGATCTGTAAGCTGTCCCTGCACACTTGCAAGCTTCTGCGGATCGGCACCGCGGACAGGCTGAAATGTTACAGGCTCCTTTGAGGTCGGAGGCACCGCATGCCAGCAGATTGTAATTATTGAACCAAGTTGATTCTGGCGGATAGCTTCTTTAACGATCTCAGGACGGGCAAGATATGAATCTTTGTCGTCCTCTTTTGCGAAACCCCAGTCGGTACTGAAAATAACAGGTGTTTCACCTGTATACTCCTTGGCAAATTTTGTGTTCCGGTCTTTAATATTCGGGAAATTGTGCTGACCGGTCAGGATATATTTGCCGGATATGTTATAAAACAGATCCAGCAAAGCAACAGCCGCGGGAGATGCTTTTGGGGTAACCGGCTTCCGGGGGTTATCAATGCTGAAAACCAATGCAGGCATAAATCCGGTCAATAACAGTACCGAACCAATTTTTAATAAGTTTTTCATGGCAAAGAGTATAAGAATTATACCAAATTTAAGATTTATAAAACAAATCATTCCCATCCATTCTTTATTCCGTGAGGTGCTATATATCCGATAGCCTCGATTTCATAAATTTTACCACCCCTGATCTTAAAAATGTGAGCTGCCGGCCGATCTTAATTCTTATCGCCTGAGCATGAAGTTGCGACTCCTGTAAGGACGAAAATACCAATGGTAACAAGATAATTTTTCATATGTTTTTCTTTATTTGAAATACACTCCCCAAACCAATCAAAAATAACATTAAAAATTCACAATAAAAACCTGCTTAATTCCAAACGAGAAGCTATACCATTATTAAGATTCAGATTATTGTTAATTTTGAATATGAGTTTGAAAGTAATTGATGAAAAATATTTGGAATCAGTTTCTTCGTTCTTCAGAGGAGAAAAAGGACACAAGCGTGCCCGGTTTTTTATGCGGCTCTTTGCTATTGACAAGGTAAACCGGGTATATGATCATTCAGGAGCTTACACCGGAGCTGAATTTGCTGCCAGTTTATTGAATGATCTGGGAGTTATTTATACTATAGGCAATGTTGAGCGCCTTGCATTACTGCCTTATGGTGCTTTTATAACAATATCAAATCATCCTTACGGAGGACTGGATGGGATAATGCTTATTGATCTTATGGCCGGCATCCGCCCTGATTACAAACTGATGGTTAACAAAATGCTTTCGCTTGTAAAGACGATGGCAGAGAATTTTATATCAGTCACACCAACATTGAATAAAAAGCAAAATATTTCCAAAGAAAGCATACATGGTGTCCGCGAGACTCTTAAAAGACTCGGGGAAGGTCATCCGGTAGGATTCTTCCCCTCTGGAGCAGTTTCAGATTTCAGCCTGAAAGACATGCGCATAAGAGATCGCAAATGGCAGTCAAGTATTATCCACGTGGTTAAATCCGTTAAAGTTCCAATCCTCCCGATCAGGTTTTTCGATACAAATTCAAAATTCTTCTATTTCCTCGGGCTGATAAACTGGAAGATCCGCTCTTTAAGGCAACCGTCAGAACTTTTCAATAAGAAAGAAAAAAAACATCGTATCGGCATCGGAAATATAATCTCAGTGCAGGAGCAGGAAAAATATGCCGATACGGAATCATTTGGTGCATTTTTGAGAAAGACAGTTTATGAAATGCCTTTACCGCAATCATTTATCCCCCGAACCAAGCTAATTGAGACGGATGGAAAACAATAACAGAAAAACTGGCCCTTCAGCAAAAATCAGTGAAGTCCTGAATTCAATTTCCCGTGACAGGGCAAGAACCAACCTGCTCAAGAAATATGAACAAATAGCACTTGCCTGGCTTGTCCAGCGGATTCCATCCTGGATTAGCTCCAATTTACTGACAGCTATCGGTTTTTTTGGCAGTGTAATCGTTTTTGTCAGTTTCCTTCTGGCGAGATATATTGACAGAAATTATCTTTTATTGGGTGTTCTGGGATTTCTCATAAGCTGGTTCGGAGATTCCCTGGACGGAAGACTTGCATACTACAGGAATAAACCCAGAAAACTGTATGGTTTTGTTCTCGATATTACAATGGACTGGATCAGCATCATTATCATAGGATGCGGCTATATTGTCTATGCTGAGGGCGTCTGGGAACTGATGGGATATGGTTTTGTTCTCATGTACGGATGGGAAATGATCATAGCACTCATGAGATATAAAATTACCGGGGAATATTCAATCGATGCAGGAAAACTAGGCCCCACAGAAGCGAGAATCATCATTTCTGCTATAATGATAGCGGAGGTGTTTCTTCCGGGATCACTCGTTTATTCAGTAGTTGCAATAAGCATTCTGCTGTTTGTTATTAATGTAATTGATACCAGGAAACTGACAATTATTGCTGATGAGATTGACAAGAAAAATAAATCCTGCACCGGTTAAAGCTTAGCATAAACTTTTCGTGATACCTCTCTGGTGCATCGGCCCAGATGACCCACTCTGTAGAAACAAGTTTTGTCGTACCGACGCCTGTCTGAAAAGGAATTCCCTTAGGCAAAGCTCTTTTTTTAACGGCGACCGCTCTGATACCAAGGGCCAGACCAATATCCCGGCTCGATACTATTTTAAAACTATTCTGTCTCAGGATTGAGGCAAGAGCTTCTGCCCTTAAGGGCGAACAAATTGGTGAAATGACCAGCAGCCCGACTGAGATAAAAATCATTGATATAGCCGGCGAAAAGTAAGATCATCAGTTTGTAATCCGCTGTCTCTGTTCCTGTAAAAAGCACAATTTTCGATAATATTATAACTTCCACCTTCTATCTTCATCCCGTTATCACCAGCTCCTGTTATATGGATCCCTTTTATATGCCAGTAACTTCCGGTCAGTTTGATACCCCTGTTGTTTCTGTCAAGCGCCTGTCCTGAAAAGTCCAGTACAGTTAGTTCCCCGGGAATTGCAAATAAGGAAATCAACGAACCGTCTGCACCGCTTTTAGCAATTGTAATTGTTGTGGTCAGATTATAGGTTCCTCCCCTTATGTATATTGTTTCACCTGCCTGGACCACGCTGACAGCTTTTTCAATTGTTAATACTAAATCAGGCTTTGCATTAAACATATTCTGAACTGCACTATAGGCAAATCTGTATTCTATTTGAAACAGTATTTTACAGGGAAAGGCCATCAGGAAAAAGTTATATTTGAATACCTTTGATTTACATAATGAGCAGACAATAACAAACAAGACTAACGACTTTGAGCAAAACCGCAATTATTATCGGTGCCGGACCTGCAGGATTAACAGCTGCTTACGAGCTTTTAATCAGAACAGATATTAAACCGGTAGTCATTGAGAAAGATACTGAAGTGGGAGGGATCTCGAAAACAGTTGTCCACAATGGGAATCGTATCGATATCGGAGGTCATAGGTTCTTTTCAAAATCCGACAGGGTGATAAAATGGTGGCAGGAAATCATGCCGGTCCAGGGTTCTGATTCCAGAGATGATATTCTTAAAAATATATATCGTCATGGAAAACAAAGCCAGGTAAAGTTGTCGCCAGGCGGACCCGATCCTGAAAAAACTGACCGGGTGATGCTTATCAGAAACAGATTGTCCCGTATATTTTTTCTTAGAAATTTTTTTGATTACCCCATCAAGCTTAATGGTAAAACAATATCTGGTCTTGGGTTTGTAAGGATTCTTAAAATTGGCTGGACTTACGTCCGGGTCAGGATATTTCCCGTTAAAAACATAAACTCACTTGAAGATTATTTAATTAGCAGATTTGGAAGTGAACTGTATAGAACATTTTTCAGGGATTATACTAAAAAGGTTTGGGGAGTTCCATGCACTGAAATTCCTGCAGACTGGGGTGCACAAAGAATTAAAGAATTATCTGTCTCACGGGCGATAGTCCATGCTGTAAAATCATTGTTCAAAAAAGAAAAAACAATTGAGCAGAAGGATATCCATACCAGCCTGATAGAACAGTTTATGTATCCCAAATTGGGTTCCGGGCAGATGTGGGAAACTGTTGCTCGTATTGTTGAAGAAAAAGGAGGGGTTATTATTAGAAACTCTGAAGTCATTGAGTTCAATATATCGTTGAATAAAGTTCTTGAACTGAGCTATATCGATAATGCAATCAGGCATAAATGTACTGTGCAGGGCGATTATTTCATTTCTACCATGCCTGTTGCAGATCTTATAAATGCTATGGGGAATAATGTCCCCCCCATTGTGAAAACAGTAAGCAATGGTTTGCAATATCGCGACTTTATAACTGTAGGCCTGCTTTTAAACAAACTGAAAATTAAAAATGAAACAAGGATTGCCACCTTGAATGATATAGTTCCTGATTGCTGGATTTATATCCAGGAACCGGACGTAAAAGTTGGCAGACTGCAGATTTTTAACAACTGGTCGCCTTATATGTTAGCAGATATTGAAAAAGTCTGGATAGGCCTTGAATATTTTTGCAATGAAGGCGATGAATTGTGGGTAAAAAAGGATGATGAATTTATTCAATTTGCAATAGACGAATTACATAGTATAGGTATTATTGATAAGGATGAAATAATTGACAGTACAATAATCAGAATGCCAAAGACTTATCCTGCCTATTTCGGATCTTATTCTCAATTTGACATAATCAGGAATTTCACAGATAAATTTGAGAATCTCTTTTTAATCGGAAGAAATGGAATGCATAAATACAACAACCAGGATCAATCGATGCTTACTGCAATAACCGCAGTAAACAACATAGTTTCTGGAGAAAAATCAAAAGACAATATCTGGAACATTAATACAGAGCAAGATTATCATGAAGAAAGATAATAATGATTTAGCAGGCTGTATATTTCTGTTTTCAGTCTTTTTATCTGGTGTTGTTTTTGGTTTGTTTTTCTGGAACAGGATAGTGCTTCCTTTTCACAATCCATGGGGGGTTACAGGACCACTTACCGTAATTGAATACAATCCTGCAAATAACCTGATTAGATTTATTGTTCTCATTTTATTCCCTGTACTGCTGTTGTCAATAATCTATCTGTTTGACATAAGAAAAATAAATATTATAACATTCGGGAAAAATTCATTTTATGAGGGATACTATAATATTTCCCCTGATTTCACAACCACAACCAAAACAATATTTACAGTATTGATTATTCTTTTCTCGGTACTAATTGCAATTTACATTTCATATCCTGGGCAATTTGACCCTTTTCACGAAGGAGAAAGTTTAGGCCCCGCCATGTCGTATCTGGCCGGAAAAACTCCATACAAAGACTTTTTATTTTGTCATGGAGTTTATCAGGATCCATTACGATCAGTCATAGCATTTAAATTTTTTGGTAAATCCATAGGATCGGTCAGAACACTGGAATCTATTACTCATATATTTTCAATGGTGTTATTGTCCCTTTTCATAACAAAGATTTATCGCGGAAATTACCTGTTTTCTTTCGCTTCAGTAATATTGCTATTCTTTATAAATAATATCTTCTTTCTGAATTTAATACTTCCGAAATTGCCTGAATCTTTAGCATTGATTAATCTCTCGAGAGATATAACTTTATATTCATTCTTAATTACTGTCGCATTGTTACATAGCTCTATTACCCGCCATGATATTTCTGCCAGAAGATTTTTTATAATAGTTTTCTTATTTTCTTTCATTCCGTTAGCTGCTTTCGGTTATTCAATTGACAGAGGTTTTTACCTGTTTGCTGCCTATTTGATTATTTCCCCGGTCTTGTATTTATTCTTTTTTCGTAAGAGTGCTTTCAGGATCCATTATTTGATTTCCTCATTGCTGGGAATTCTGTCAGCAATAATTTTGTTGCTTTTTCTTCTTCGGGGAAACCCTGGTGAATTTTTTAAATATACATTCCTTATAATGCCGAAATACAAAGAATTACTCGACGGAGACGTCTACCCTGTTTTCCGTCTGCCATTTTTAATGATTTGTATATTTATCGCAGCAAATACCTTCTGGGTTGGATATAAATTTATTCAGGAACTTCATCAAAATAATAATCAGATTACGATCACGATCAGAAAATTCACAGAAAAATATTTAATAGAATTATGTTTATTGGTATTATCTGTATTCTTTTTCAGAGGTGCATTAGGCCGGATTGATTGGCATCATGTAGTAAAATCGTCACATATAACTTACATATTAAGCATTTATATCATATTCAGGCATTACCTGTACAGGTATTATCTGAATAAAAGATTAAACTATGCAATGATCTTTATTGTATTGTTTATCTCTGTTTTTCTTATTTCCAGGATCATCAAGGAGAATTTAATCAGCAGGAGCTTTCCATTGGAAACAGAAGATTCAAAATTCATTCCTGAAAATTATAAGACAACTATTTCATATCTTAAAAATAATTTAAGCAGTAAAGAGAATTTTTTTACAATGACTTCTGAGGCAAGCTGGTACTATTTTATTGATAAACCATGCCCCACACGTTTCCCTGTAGTGTGGTTTGCTTCACCATCTTTTTATCAGGAAGAGATAGTTCGGGATCTTAAAATGAATAATGTTAAGTTTATCCTGTATAGAAACAATTCCTGGTACAACGCAATTGATGGTTTTGATAATGAAACAAGATTTCCAATAATTATGGGCTATATAGAAGAAAATTATGAGTTCTTTAAAAAATTTGATAATAATGAGATTTGGATTAACAAGCTTCCTCAACCTTAACCCCGGTCTCTGACTGTTTTAATGCAAAAAGAAAAGTGAGGTGCTCGCTCCCGCT
>CAZGGZ010000002.1:0-87726 GCA_964525415.1 uncultured Rikenellaceae bacterium
CATTCTGGCTCCTCGCTATTCCGACATAACATGTCGGAACTTAACGCTCGGCCCTATTGCCGGGCCGTTATGTTGCATTCGGGCCAACTGTCCTGATTAGAGGACAATTAGTTATCTTTATCAAAAAAAGTTAATGGACGAATTCGGAATTAAGATATTTCAATCACAGGATAACAAAACTGAAATCCAAGTAATTGTTCAGTCAGAATCGGTCTGGCTTTCTCAAAAACATATGTCAGAATTATTCGAGAAAGACTCTGACACAATTGGGCTCCACCTTAGAAATATCTATAAATCAGGAGAGTTGCAGGAAAAAGCAACTACCGAGAAATACTCGGTAATTCAAAAAGAGGGTGACAGAAACGTAAAAAGGACCATTAAACTTTATAACCTGGACGCAATTATTTCAGTTGGGTATCGGGTAAATTCAAAACGTGGGGTCCAATTCAGAATTTGGGCTAATCAAGTACTCAAAGACTACTTGATAAATGGATTCGTAGTCAATGAAAGAAAGCTCACTTCCCAGATTGAAAATCTCCAGTCACTCAAAGAGACAGTTCTACTACTATCCAAAGTAACTGAACAAAAGAAACTTACAACAGAAGAATCGGAAGGACTTTTAAGAATCGTATCGGATTATGCTTATGCTTTAGATATTCTTGATCAATACGACTACCAAAGTTTAAAAATATCAGACACATCTGACATCGAACTTTACAGGATTACTTACAAAGAAGCTATCCAAAAGATTGATGAGCTAAGAAAGATTTATGGGAATAGCCAACTCTTAGGAAAAGAAAAAGACAACTCCTTTAAAAGCTCTATATCAACAATATATCAGACATTTGACAAAAAGGACCTATATCCCAGCGTTGAAGAGAAGGCGGCTAATTTGCTCTATCTGGTGACAAAAAATCATTCGTTTGTTGATGGTAATAAGAGGATTGCAGCATTTTTATTTTTATACTTTCTTGAAAAAAATAAATTACTTTTTACCAAAGGCGGTGAAAAACGAATACCAGACAATGCTCTTGTTGCTTTGACACTAATGATAGCTGTCAGCCAACCAAGTGAAAAGGATACCATGACCAAGGTTATTGTAAACCTGATTAACAAAAAAAATAACGCAACATAACACGGACAATGAGGTGAATAAGTCCGTAACTCTTTAAGCAAATTTACGCCCCTCCCCGGGGCGTTTTTGTTTTGCAACCTTCCCCAAAGCATGATTACTTTTCAGGTTCATCGGTCGCTTCGCTGTCGCCGGTTTCGGGGAGGATCAGTTTCGCCTCAGCGGCCCCGAGGGTTTCAACATTTCGCAGTCTCCTTTCTATTGCACGGCTCCGTACACCAACAACATCTTCAAGCTGGTTTAAGCCTGTCTGGATATTGCCCTGGGCTTTCTGAAGCATTCCGCCAAAAGTTTCAAACTCTTTCTTGACTGCTCCCAGTATCTTCCATACCTCGCTGCTGCGCTTCTGGATTGCCAGTGTCCTGAAACCCATCTGGAGGCTGTTAAGCAATGCTGCGAGAGTGGAAGGACCTGTCACTATGACCTTGTATGTGTTCTGGATCTCTTCGAGAAGACTCGCTTTACGCACTACCTCTGCATATATGCCCTCGAAAGGCAGGAACATAATCCCGAAATCGGTGGTTACCGGGGGATTAAGATACTTCTCATTGATGTCCTTTGCCATCTGCTTGACTGCATTCGCAAGATTCTTCTGGCCGGCTTCTATCTGTTCCGGGTCACCGGTATCATAGGCAGTGATCAGCTGCTCGTATTTGTCCTTGGGGAACTTGGCATCGATAGGCAGCAGAACAACAGTGCTGGCATCATCCCGGCCCGGCAGTCTGATGGCGAATTCAACATTCTCCTTGCTCCTCGGTTTGGTTTTTACATTCATGGCATACTGCTCGGGAGCAAGTATCTGTTCAAGAAGGGCTCCCAGCTGGACCTCACCTATACCGCCTCTCAGTTTCACATTTCCAAGAACTTTTTTCAACCCACCCACATCCTGAGCAAGTGTCTGCATCTCGCCAAGTCCTTTTTGCACACTTTCAAGCTGCTTGCCGACAAGCTCAAATGACTGGCCAAGCCTCTCGTTAAGGGTTTTCTGAAGCTTTTCGTCAACCATCACCCTGATGTTCTCGAGTTTTTCCTCAGTAGATTTTACGAGGTTGTTCTGCTTCTCGTCCATCTGTCCGAACTTTTCCCTCTGAAGGTCATTGAAAGCCTTCACATTTGTGTCGAAAGTTTGCTGGAATCCCTTAAAAGTATTTGTCAGAGTCTGCATCAGCTCGGACCTGTTATCAGTTGCCAGCCTGGAATTTTCTTCGCGGTTGAGCCTGAAATCCTCCTTCAGTGTCTTCTCTATATTTGAAATACCTGTCTGGAGTTCAAGGATGCGGTCAGTCAGGAGACGTATCTCAGGATTATCCTTCGGCCTGAAAACGATTATCAGCACAATTGCCAGCACGGCAAGGGCGATCAGGATTATCAAAAGTAATGTGGAAGTCATAAATAGTAAAGATACAAAAAATGCGGGAGATCTCAAAAGCGGCGGCCGGCATCCTGATAAGTTTTAAGGTTCGTAGGTTCGAAGGGTAGATTTGAGTTTATAAGATCGTATTCGGGATGAAATAAAATCTATTCTTTTTGATGCTCCTGTAAGCTGAAATAACGTAGTTCTTTAACATGACTGTATTAAAATACTTAATTTTGGATTATGATTAAGCAATCAAACCGGTTTGTACAGATGCTGAACAGGAATATAAAAATTATCTCGGGTATAAGCTTTGGTATATTCCTGTTCATCCTGTTTTTCCAGCCGTTTCCTCTTGATAAATTCGATTTCAACAACAGGCTGCTGTTTGTCGCCGGATTTGGAGGCATTGTCTTTTTTTTCATGTTCCTGTTACGGATAATAATACCCTGGATCATTCAGAAAAACGACCAGGAGGGTGATGAGATTGCAGCGAATTCTTACCTGGAGGGCTTCATCATTCTGGCATTATGTTCTGTTGCTTTTACCTTCTATCTGCGGTATGTTGGATCCGTAAGCATCTCTTTCTATATAGTCTTTAAAATAGTATTGATCTGTCTTGTCCCGCCGGTGACTTTAAGATTATACGATGCAAATAAAGGATTGGCATCGAAGAATGAATCCCTGGTTCTGGAGAGGAAGACGATACAGAAGCAAATTGAAAAATACGAGGAAGATATCCTGAATAAATCCATTGAGTTCATTTCTGAGACGAGTGCTGAAAATATAACCCTTCTCATCGCAGAGGTTATCTTCATTCAATCTGCTGATAATTATGTGGAATTAACCTATGCAGATGGAGGAAATATCAGGAAAACACTTATCCGGAATACCCTGAAGAATATTGAGCTTCAGATAAAACCATATTCGAATTTTATCCGGTGTCACAGAACCTGCATAGTAAACATGCATTACATTGAAAAACTTAACCAGGATTATAGCAGTCACTGGATAACAATAAAAGGATATCAGGAAAGAATCCCTGTCTCGCGGCAATATCTTTTGAAACTCAGAGAAGCCCTTTAGGCGATCAGGGGCGAATGCCATCTGCCCCTCATATCTGGCATTTATCACTATTATATCTGATCAGTCCCGGATTGATATGAGTTAATCCCTTTTTTTTGCTGCGGATATGCCATGAAAATATCTTAGCAGAAATTATTTCTGACCGTTATGAGAATTCTGTTGGTATATCCTCAGTATCCGGATACATACTGGAGCTTTAAGCATGCTTTAAAGTTCATTTCCAAAAGGGCATCAAATATACCTTTGGGTTTAATTACAGTAGCATCATTATTGCCCGGCCACTGGATTAAAAAGCTCACAGACCTGAATGTTTCGAAGCTAAGGAATAAAGACATTATCCGGGCTGATTATGTTTTCATAAGCGCCATGAATGTCCAGATAGCTTCGGTGAGGCAAATAATCAGCCGGTGCAGGCAGCTCAATACAAAAATAGTGGCAGGCGGACCTCTGTTCACTGAAGAATATGAACAATTTGCTGAAGAAATAGATCATTTAGTGCTGAATGAAGCGGAGATAACCCTGCCTCTTTTTCTTGAAGACCTTAAAAACGGATGTCCCGGAAAGATTTACCGTTCAGAAAAATTTGCAGATATAACAAGGTCTCCCCTGCCTGATTATTCGCTTGTAAAATCAGATAAATACGGATCAGCGGGTATACAATATTCAAGAGGATGCCCTTATGACTGCGAGTTTTGCGATATTACAGCCCTGTATGGGCGCCGTGTCCGCACAAAAACATCTGCACAGATAATTTCCGAACTCGACCAGCTGCTTCGTACAGGCTGGAGAGGCACCGTATTTTTCGTAGACGATAATTTTATCGGGCATAAAAGGAAATTGAAATCCGAATTGCTTCCTGCCATGATCAGCTGGACGCGATCAAATGGCAGACCTTTCAGTTTCATTACTGAAGCCTCCATTGACCTTGCTGATGATAAAGAACTTATGGATATGATGGTCAGCGCCGGCTTTTCAAGGGTTTTCGTTGGTATTGAAACTCCCGAGGAGAGCTGCCTGACAGAGTGCAACAAGCTGCATAATAATAACCGCGACCTGAAAGAGTGCGTAAACTCGATCCAGAGTAATGGAATGGAAGTTTGCGGCGGCTTTATAGTGGGATTTGATAATGATCCGCCGAATATCTTTCAGAAGCAGATCGACTTTATCCAGAAAAGCGGTATCATAACGGCAATGGTAGGTCTGCTCAATGCACCACGACTGTCAAAACTATACCAGAGGCTGAAAAATGAAGGGAGGATAACTGACAGTTTCGGAGGCGACAATACCAGCTACTCCATGAATTTTGTTCCGGCAATGGATAAAAACGAACTGTTAAAGGGATATCAGAAGATCATTCAGGATATCTATTCCTGCAAGCCATATTATGACAGGGTAAAATTGTTCCTGAAGAAATATGATCCTCCGTTTCACGAACCGCTGACATTAAACAGGTTTATGGCATTCCTGAAATCGATAATATATATAGGTATACTAAAAAAGGAAAGCAGGTATTACTGGAGGCTTGTTCTCTGGAGCCTTTTTCACAAGCCGAAGTCATTTCCCCTGGCAATCACTTACAGCATTTACGGATATCATTTCAGAAGGGTATTCAGGAATGTCAGATGACAGTTTAATGAACCTGTAGGGTAGTCTGGAGTCTTTCCGGTCATAGAAAAAGAATGGGAGAAAGGGAGAGGGAGGGAATGGGGGAAGGTTTAAAGAAAAAGATTTGATCTGTGAACAAAAGAATTCAAACCGGAATTGTTATCCTGCTGTTTTTACTGAGTGCATGCAGCAAGATTGATCCTGAAAAACCACTGGCTGTTACGACAGATGATATTACTCTATTTTCAGAAGGGATATATATTTTTAACGGATCGGTGGCTGGCTCAGCACCTGAAAGCATCAGGGATCATGGTTTCTGCTGGGGAACATCAATGGATCCTGAAAAAGATGAAAATTCAATCTGCCTGGGTGCCAGGAGTTCAGAGGGCAGATTCAGCAGTATGGTGTATGACGTTTCTGAGAACACAACCTATTATGTCAGAGCTTTTATTACAGCAGGCACTGAAACATATTACGGTGAGGGAAGAACATTCACAACTCCTGAAACCATGATCCCCATGGTAATTGATATAGACCAGAATATTCATTATTCTGTTCAGATAGGCGATCAGATATGGATGGCTGATAACCTTAAGACGATCCATTATTCGGATGGCAGATCCATCCCGCGGGTTGAAGATCAGCAGGCATGGTACGACTTTTCGTTATTTACCAGGGCATACTGCTGGTATGATAACTACGGCGCCATTGGTGCCACCTACGGAGCTCTCTACACCTGGCCGGCAGCCATGGACGTTGATTCACATGAAGATGTCAAACCGGGAAGGGTCCAGGGCATTTGTCCTGTCGGCTGGCATCTTCCATCAGATGAAGAATGGAAGATGCTTGAGATGTATCTCGGTATGAGCCGGTCAGAAGCCGACAAGGAAGACTGGCGCGGCACCACTGAAGCAGGCCCTCTTAAACATTCCGGACTTCAATACTGGCAGAGCCCGAATACAGGTGCAACCAACGAAACCGGCTTCACGGCTTTGCCTTCAGGATGGCGTGACGGTGCCGGATATTTCAAAAATCTCGGCAGTGGTACACGGTTCTGGTCATCCTCAACGAAAGGTGATTATGCCTTGGTACGGCAGCTCGATTACAATTCTTCCCGGATATATCGCGGCACCAAAGGCCTTTATGAAGGCATCTCTGTCAGATGCATAAAAGATAAATAAAAAGAATCACGACTTAAAGACGGAACGAAGTGACAGACCTCCTTAAGCTGTTGGCTGACCGGAGCTCATGATCACCTGGACCATCTTTGTGACAGAGCGGAAATCAATCTTCCCGGTGCTCATCATGGGCAGCTCCTTAATCGTCAGGAATTGTCTCGGAAGAGCTATAGAGGGCAGATCATTCATCATCTTCCTGAGGATCTCAGTCTTGTTTACATCCTCTGAGACAGTTGCCACAATAAATGATCCCTTCTTTTCATCCATTATCTCAACAACACAGCAGGATGCTCCCTGGGGAAGGTACTTCTCCAGGATATTTTCCACCTTGACGAGGGAAACCATCTCTCCGCCGATCTTTGTGAACCTCTTGAAGCGGCCTGCATGCCACAGGTATCTGTCTTCATCGAAGAATCCCATGTCGCCGGTATTATACCAGCCTTCATTCAGAACTTCGGCAGTCTGCTCCGGATCGTCATAGTAACCTTTCATTATGATGTCCCCTTTTACCATGATCTTTCCGACTTCCCCGGTTTTACACTCTTCGCCGGTTTCAAAATTCTCAATTTTCACCTGGACACCGGGTATAACTCTTCCTGTGCTCCCCGGTCTGTTGAATTCGTGCGAGTTGACTGATATGACAGGAGATGTCTCGGTAGCTCCGTAACCTTCAAGCAAAGTGACTCCATGCTTCTTCATCCATCCTTCCCGCAGGGCATCGGGACACTTATCAGCTCCTGCTACCATTAACCTCAGAGTTTTAAAGTCTCCGGGCTCGGATTTCTGAAGATATCCCCAGAAGAAACTTGGTGTGCCGACCATTATTGTAGGCTTTTCTTCACGAGCTATTTTGCTGATTGTCTGAAAATCAAGAGGATTGGCGTATGTAACCAGTGTCATGCCATAATATAATGCCACCCACAGATTTACAGTTAATCCAAATACATGGAAGAAAACAAGATTAGCCAGCAGGATATCCTCTGAGCTGATTCCGACATAATCTCCGAAACTCTCAATATTTGCAACTATATTCCTGTGAGTCAGCTGCACAGCTTTCGGATCTTTTTCGCTTCCGCTGGTAAAAAGAATCACAACAGTATCATTTTCATCCCCTTTATGAATGGCATTAAGGATCATACTGACCGGAAGCTTTGATTTTAAGGCAGCTTTTAATTTTTCACCGGTTTTCACGCTGGCCATGATATCCTCAATCAGGACCATACCTTCAATAACCGGACATCCTACTTTTTCAAGCAGGGCTTTTGAAGCAATTATAGTTTTGAAATTGCATTTTTTCTGCGCGTATCTTGCATTTGCTTCAGCACCTGTTGAATAGTTTATCATTACGGGTATCCTTCCGCTCATGAGCACTGCGGCAGTAGCCAGTGCACCTCCTGCAGAGGTAGGGATCATTATGCCGATGAATCCCTTATCATACTTTTTGAATCTTGAACACAGGATCAGGGCGCCGATAAGAGCTGTTGAATAATTGATCGATTTCCCGGTAGTCTTGTCAATGATTGCAAGTTTCTTGTCAAATTTCTTTGCCATCCGGACGAATTGCTGGTGAAGTAACATACAGGCTGGTTTTAGTTAATATTCTGATTTTCCCGGCAGCCAATTTAATTATTAATTTGAAATAATCACATCTCTGATTTTCTTTTGTTCGAAAAAATGTAAAGAAATATTTATATCCTATATCACTGTCATTTACATAATTACTGCATCTGTTTAATATTCAGATAGAATAGAAAATAGTTTCGTTCGAAAACAATGCAATCGTTCAGTCATGTAATCGCGCACAATTGCACGACTATATTTTGAACAAGTTTTCAACCCTTATTGAATCAGAATCTTTATTCCATATATTTACGGGTAAAACAGTCAGAGTATGGACCAGAGATTCATTTCTTTTGAAGTAATTGACAAGTTTATAATAAAAGTGATGGTAAAAGCAGGTATTCCGGAAGAAGATGCAAGGATCGTTGCCGATGTACTTCTTCAGGCTGATAAATTCGGAATAGACTCGCATGGTGTCAACCGGCTGAAACCTATCTATCTCGATCGTATTAAGGATGGTATTCTGGATCCTGTGACTAATTTTGAAATAGTTAAGGAAGGTCAGGCCACAGCTGTTGTGGACGGACACAACGGCATGGGACATGTTGTCTCATGCAAGGCAATGGAGCTGGCTATTGGAAAGGCAAAAGAATACGGAATGGGAATGGTAGCTGTCCGCAATTCAACACACTACGGGATTGCCGGATACTATGCGCTGATGGCAGTCAGGGAGAACATGATCGGCATCACCGGGACAAATGCCCGTCCCTCTATCGCACCTACTTTCGGAGTTGAGAATATGCTGGGAACCAATCCGCTGACTTTCGGCATGCCCACTGATGAGCAGTTCCCGTTCCTGCTCGACTGTGCAACCTCAATAACCCAGAGAGGAAAGGTGGAGCTCTACGCCCGTCAGGGAAAAGATTTGCCAAAGGGGTGGGTGATAGATGACAATGGCGAAACCAAGACCAACTCGCGTGAAGTGCTCAGCGACCTTATCGCCGGCCGCGCCGCCCTTACGCCTCTCGGCGGAATAGGAGAGGAGACAGCCGGATACAAAGGTTATGGTTATGCAACGGTTGTAGAGATGTTTTCTGCTGCTCTTCAGCAGGGAGCTTTCCTGAAGATGCTGATGGGCATGAAGGACGGGAAAAAAGTGCCATATCCGCTTGGACATTTCTTCATTGCAATCGATATAAATGCCTTTACCGATCCTGCTGATTTCAAAAAGACAACAGGTGATATATGCCGTGAGCTGAGAGCCTCAGGGAAGATGCCCGGACAGAACAGGATATGGACCGCCGGCGAGAAGGAATATTATACCTGGCTGGAGAGAAAGGATAAAGGTGTGCCCTTTACGGCACAGCTCCTTGAGGAGTTCAGGGGATTATGCAGTTCTTACGCCCTGGAAGAATACCTCAGGTATTTCAATTAACTCTGCTGATCAGCTGCTGATAAACAGACTTTTGCTGGAATACTCCGGATCACATGTCAGGTTGACATTCAGTTTGCGCAATCCGGCTTCATCACCCGGTGTAGGGATATGGGTCAGGTGCACTTCGCAGCCCCGGAGAAGCTTTAAGTTTTCAAGCGCCATCTTTGCAGCCGGATTGGATAAAGCGCTGATCCCGAGAACTATTAAAGTCTCATCAACATCCAGGCTGACCATTTTGCCGTTAAGTATATCTTTCTTCAGATATGTTACCGAATCAATGATGTTTTCAGGCAGTAGGTACATTTTGTCAGGTAGTCCTGCGAGGTATTTGGTGGCGTTCAGCACAAGGCTTGAAGACGCATGCATCAGGGGTGAGTTTTTGCCTGTGATGATAGTTCCGTCGTGAAGCTCAATAGCTGCCCCGCAATATATGCCTGCATTTCCTTTGCCTTTGTTTTCAGCGTCTTTTGCCGCTTCTCTTGCCGGAAGCACCACCTTACGGTCTTCAGCCTTTGCACCTGTTTTCTTCATTATTGCATCGGCCCGGCTAAGGGTGTCAGCATCCACCAGCCCCAGAGCATATTCCACGGCGCACCTGAAATATCTTCTTATGATCTCCTGGTATGAAGCCTCCCTGATTGTACTGTCATTGACTATTCCCGAGCTGGCACGGTTTACCCCCATATCGGTAGGGGAGAGATACATTGATTCACCTCCTGTAATTTTTTCAATGATCCTTTTCAGCAGATGAAATGCTTCTATATCCCGGTTATAATTTACAGTTTTTATATTATATGCTTTCAGATGATGCTCATCAATCAGCACCCTGTCCTCAAGGTCAACGGTGGCAGCTTCGTATGCAAGGTTTACCATATGATCGACAGGAAGGTCCCAGATCGGGAATGTTTCAAACTTGGCATACCCGGCTTTGACCCCGTTCTTATACTCATGATAAAGACCGCAGAGGCAGGTGGCAAGCTTGCCGCTGCCTGGTCCCGGACCTGTAACTATTACAATCGGTTTTTTTGTTTTGATATATTCGTTTGCCCCGTAGCCATTGTCGCTCACGATCAGGTCGACATCAGAGGGATAGCCTATGATCGAATGATGAAGATATACCCTGATCCCTCTCAGCTCAAGCTTGTTCCTGAATGCCCTGGCAGGAGGCTGATCCTGGTAGCGTGTGATGACAACCGCTGTAACATCTATTCCCCATTCCCTGAAATCATCAATTGTCTTTAATGCGTCAACATCGTAGGTAATCCCAAAATCTGCCCTGACTTTTTTTCTCTCAATGGCTCCAGCATGAATGCACAGTATAACGTCGATCTTGTCTTTAAGAATCTGCAGAAGGCGCATCTTGACGTTGGGATCAAATCCCGGCAGCACCCTGGCGGCGTGATAATCATACAGGATCTTGCCGCCGAATTCAAGGTAAAGCTTATGATTAAACCGGTTTACCCTTTCAAGGATAGATGCAGTCTGTTCCCTCAGGTATTTTTCATTATCAAAACCGATTTTATCTGTAATTCCCATTTGACTCTACGGGGATATTTCCCCGATATTCATTTAAAACTTCCAATATTAATAAAATTTTCACTTCCAGGGCTCATCCTTATTAAGTTCATACGTGAATCCTTTTTCGGATGCTTTCATCACAATGACTATAAGGATTATCAGGTTTGTCAGGAAAGATTCAGCCCTGTAAGAGGAGATCCGTGCCATTTTCATCCCTGGACTGGTATGGTCTTTTATTTCCTTTTGCAACCTCAACCTCAACTATAGTCTTTCCTGCTGTCGGAAATGCAGAACTTGAAATCAAGCTCCTGACCTTCTTCCTCTTCAATAAGCTTTCTCAGATAACGCTCCATGAATATTGCTCAAATTCAGATAGTGTGATATGATAGTGTGACCGGTGCTATCGCTTTCTCCAGCGGATATTGCTGTTGCGGCTTCGAGGAGATATATAATGCGGACGTCTGTGATCCCGCCGCTGATGCAGGGGAAGCTTAACCGGATTTTCATCAGTGAGCGGAAAAGGATGATCATCAACAACCTCAATCTGTTTTGTGATAAGTTTCTCAATATCCCTGAGATATGTCTTTTCATCAGCATCACAGAATGAGATAGCTGTACCACCGGCCCCGGCTCTGCCGGTTCTGCCTATCCTGTGCACATATGTTTCAGAAATATTCGGTATCTCGTAGTTAATTACGTATTCAAGATCATCCACATCAATACCCCGGGCTGCAATATCAGTTGCCACCAGCACACGGGTTGTCCGGGCCTTGAAATTTGAAAGAGCCCGCTGGCGGGTGTTCTGAGTCTTGTTGCCGTGAATGGATTCAGCGTTTATATTTTTATTTTTCAGCACTTTAACAACTTTATCGGCACCGAATTTTGTGCGGGTGAAAACAAGAGCTGTCTTTATTTTTTTATCCTTTAATATGTCAATCAGGAGAGCATTTTTATTTCCCTTGTCAGTAAAGTAAACAAACTGCCTGACAATATCGACTGTTGTTGCTGAGGGAGTAACCTCAACTTTTACTGGTTTATATACTATTGATCCTGCCAGCTTCAGTATCTCGGGGGGCATGGTGGCGGAGAAAAAAAGAGATTGTCTTTTATGCGGAAGAGATGCAATTATCTTCCGTATATCATGTATGAAACCCATATCGAGCATTCTGTCAGCTTCATCAAGGACCAGAATCTCAATATCCTTTAAAGAAATAAATCCCTGATTCATCAGATCAAGCAGCCTGCCTGGTGTTGCCACAAGAATGTCAATGCCATTCCTTAATGCTGTTGTCTGCGGATTCTGGTGCACACCTCCGAAAACAACTGTTGATTTCATTCCCGTGTACCGGCCGTACGTCTTAAAGCTCTCGTCAATCTGTATCGCAAGCTCCCTGGTGGGTGTGACAACAAGGCTCCTGATTTTTTTCTTCCTGTCGAATGACCTGTTATTGCTCAGAAGCTGAAGGATAGGTACAGCAAATGCAGCCGTCTTACCGGTACCTGTCTGTGCGCATCCAATAAGATCGGTTCCGCTGAGGATGACAGGAATTGCCTGTGTCTGGATTGGTGTAGGTATCTTGTATCCCTCTTCCTTTAATGATCTGAGAATTGGGTCTATAATGTTCAGTGTTTCAAATTGCATAAAGATGTCTGTAAATTTCTTGTGAAATAAAAACTGCCGGATGATGGCTGGGATTATTCCTTTATTAAAAAAAAGGCAAAGGTAGTGAATAATAATCAATTGTTACGAATTAATTGCTTTTAGCCTTCATGTAAAATTAAATTGACTTTCTATTTTGAATGATGTAATTTTGATTTAAGGGCAACATCCGCGAATAAATGAAAATCAAAAAGATAGTGTCAGCAGCAATTATTTCTTGCCTGGCAACATTTATGGTCTATCCGCAGGCTGACAGTCTGGCGACAAAAAAGCTGCAGGTATCAGGAGCCTACCTGGGAATGGGGTTCGGGGCATTTAAATCAGGGCTTGGTGGTGTTATAAGCGGCACTTTTTTATTATCAAATAACTGGGGGATCAGTCTCAGGTACAATCCCAATTCCATGGAAACGAAGAACATGCCTGATGATTATATTGATCTGGTACTGGGCATACCGTTCCTTACTAACGGAATTCCTTCCGATAATATCAATGCTTTTTCAGTTCATGTGGTGAGGGAATTTCCGACAAAAACGAACCTGGTCAGATTAGGATTGGAATTGGGTCCGTCATTCATAAAATATGAAGAAGCCGTGTTTACTCCTGTTGATGCCTGGATACCTTTATTAGGAAGCAATTATGATGTGAGTCATGTCCCGGATAATTGCATCGGATTCTCAATCAGAGGTAAGATAGAATTTCCTCTTACCAGGTTCGCAGGACTGGAAACTGCACCATATGCCTTAATTAACGGTCTCAGGAGTATCCTGGGAATTGATTTTGTCCTGACACTGGGATTTCTGAGATAAAAATTTATTTACACCTGTCGCCGGCAGCCAATCTATACGACCTTCTTATAAGATTGCTTATTCTGTTTTCTTCTTTCCTGTAAATGTTCCGTCCCCGTAAGATCCGAAATCAACCTTGCCTTTCATGGTATTCCCTTCAACTGTTCCGGAATAGACAATGGTTCCCTCGGTTACAGTTATTTCAATTCTGATTTTATCCGAGAGGATTTTACCTTTCACTGGCAATTCTCCGAAATACCCGGAATAGGTGCCTGTCAGTATCGAATCATTCTCTTGTTTAAGTACAAAAACAGGACTGCCCGAACCAATGGTGCTCTCAAGCGCAATATTCCATCTGCCTGAAACATTTATCTTCTGCACCTGAAAGGAAATCAGCACCACTGATAAAATCACAGAGGAGACCATCAGTATAAATGAAAAGCGGTAAGACTTTTTCATATTCTTTGAAATTTTCACCAAGATAAGGAATCTTGAAGTTAATAGCTATACCTTTGTATTACCAGCATGAAGGCAATACAGAAACTCTCTCCCGGATACTGGATAACCGTTGTGATTGATGCACTGTTCTGGCTTACCGGCCGGCGGTCAACGCGACAGAAATGATTTAATAAAGGATTCTTACTCTTATTGTATGCTCAATATTCTTAAGGTCTTTCAGAACTGAAGAGTCCAGCTCGCTGTCAGTTTCAATAATAACATAACCTATATCGGGATCAGTCTGAAGGTATTCCGCTGAAATATTGATCCCCCTTGAGGAAAAGAAGTCATTAACCTCGCGGAGGACGCCCGGGACATTCCTGTGAATATGCAGGAATCTCTGCTTGGAGACATTCGGCTGCAGCGAGATCTCGACGAAGTTCACTGCTCCGATGGTGGATCCGGTATCGCTGTATTTCACCAGCTTCTCAGCCACCTCCATTCCTATATTAGCCTGAGCTTCAACAGTGCTGCCGCCGATATGCGGTGTCAGTATAACATTGTGGAACTCCTGGAGCTCATTTAAAAAGGGTTCGCCGTTTGAAGCCGGCTCACTCGGAAACACATCAGCAGCAACCCCGGCAAGGTGCTTTGTCCTTAATCCTTCGGCAACAGCAATGTAATCGACAACATCTCCGCGAGAGGCATTGATAAGACATGCATCCTTCTTCATTGCAGCAACCTGACTCACGGAGATCATATTCCTTGTCAGTTCGGTCGAAGGAACATGAAGCGTAACGGTGTCAGCGATCTTCAGCAGTTCTTCAAGCGAAGCCATGGGCTTTGCATTGCCAAGACTGAGCTTTTTCTCAATGTCATAATAGAAGACATTCATCCCCAGGTTCTCAGCGAGGATAGAGACCTGTGAACCGATATGACCGTAACCAATAATACCCAGATTCTTGCCTCTTATTTCCACAGCGTTCCTGACCGATTTCTGCCAGATTTTATTATGGGCCAGGGCATTCTTTTCAGGGATTCCCCTCATCAGCATGATGCATTCGGCAATAACAAGTTCTGCAACAGAACGAGTGTTTGAAAAAGGTGCATTGAATACAGGAATGCCAAGCTTCTTGGCATCCATGACATCAACCTGGTTTGTGCCGATGCTGAAGCACCCTATTGTAAAAAGCCTGGAAGCTTTGCAAAGCACGTCCCCCCGAAGCTCGGTCCGGCTTCTGATTCCTATTATATGCGCCTGCTGAAGTTTTTCTTCAAGATCATGTCCTGATAATGCTTCTTTGCAGCATTCAATATCAGTATAGCCATTCTCCTTAAAGTAATTTACAGCGTTTTCATGTATACCTTCCAGCAGCAGTACTTTAATTTTGCTTTTATCGAGAGAGTATTTTTCCATTTTATGTTCCGGGAATTATTGTGATGTAAATTTAATAGTTGAATAATTAGATTAATCACAAAAGTCGATAAAAACAATAGTTTAATTATTTTTTATTAAATGATCCGGGTCCTGATCCCGGTTGCCGGTTACATAAACTTCTCCCTCTTCTGCAGGTTGAACAGCGCTGCCAGTAAAAAAAGAATTGATCCCGTAATAAGTATGAGCCGGTTTTTGAACATGATTATTGCCCAGGTGGTTTCATTTACATTATATGCAGGGGCAAAAGGATTAAGGAAGACATTCCACTGGCTTTTATAAAGAGGATCGGAAAGGATCAGGAAGAAAAGTCCGAAAATTATCATGATTACAGCAGTTCCGTTGCCGTTCCTGATAAAGGTTGAGACCATGAATGACATCATCCCGAGGAAGAGAACAGGTATCATCACCTGTGTCGTCATCTTTAAGATTGAGAACTTCACAATCAGGACCGATGAAAGAAATGTGAAAACAAGCATGATCAGCCAGGCGATAACGAAGATCAGTATGATCCTAACTAGCCAGACTTTATAACGGTAATTCGGGATCCCGAAAAGGATCTCAATGGTCCTTGAATCCTGGTCATTCTGGATTCCGAAAACTGAAGGATAAAATACGAGCAGGATACCGGAGAACAAGAATACTCCGTATAGATCCTGCATCCTGGAAATATCTTCTGAAAAAACATAAATAACTGAAAGACCCAGGTAAAAGATTATAGAACCGGCAAGAAACCAGATGAATTTATTGGCAAATATGATCCTGAGATTATACAGTATCATCTTTTGAAACAGGGTGAAATAGTTAAATAATTTATATGGTTTCATTGTTAGTTTTTCATCTTAAACAACCTTAATATTATTTTCTTTTTTCCTTAACAGCCATAAATATGCATCCTCCAGATTTGGCGTGGCAGATATTGCATTTTCCCAGGGTTTTGCTTCGGAGATCACCCTCACCCTGACATTTTCTCCCTCCGACATGTGATGAACAACAAGATGCTCATCAACAAATTTCCCGAAATTCTCCTCGGGCATGCTGAACTGCCATACATGACCTTCAGCTTCTTTCGTCATGTCAATGGGTTTGCCAAGATATCGCAGCTTGCCTTTGTTGAGCACAGCAACCTGGTTGCATGAACTGGATATATCTTCAATTATATGTGTTGAGAAAATCACAACCCGATCCCTGCTCAGCTCTACAAGCAGGTTCCTGAATCTTATTCTTTCCCTGGGATCAAGACCCGCGGTAGGCTCATCAACAACGAGTATTCTCGGGAGATGCAGAAGTATAAGCGCAATTCCCATTCTCTGCTTCATCCCGCCTGAATACGAACCGATCTTCTCGTGTCTGCGTTCTTCCATGTGAACGGCTTTAAGGACATAGGTCACTCTTTCATCCCTGGCTTTCTTATCGATTAAGTTTTTCAGCATTGCCTGGTAATGAAGATATTCATGCGCCGTCATATTCTCATAGCTTCCGAATTCCTGAGGCAGGTAGCCTATTAGTCCCTGTAGCTCTTCGCGTTTTCTGCTTGTATCAAGACCATTGATCCAGACCTTCCCGTAACTCTGTTCAAGTATGCCGCAGATGATCCTCATCAGTGTGGTCTTGCCGGCGCCGTTCGGTCCCAGCAATCCGAACATCCCGTTGCCGATTTCCATTGAAACACAGCTGAGAGCCTTGAAAGGTTTCTTCTTTTTCCCAATAAGTGGTACAGCGGCAACAATTTTGTAAACTGTTTTCCGGATTCCCCTGAACCTTCCTTCAAGCCTGTAAATATCGATGTTTTCACGGGAAAGCTTTTGTCCGGTCCTGTAAATGAACAGTGTAAGGAACCAGAAGAATCCCAGTATGAGAACAACAGCGATGTTATCCCATTTAAGCTGGAAGAGGATCAGGTTGAGAAGCGGTACTGTCCAGAAAACAAGAAAGTCAATTACCGGGATCATTTTTTTCAGGAGTCTTTTCTTCCCTCCTGCAGCCAGGTTCGTGAACAGCTCCCTGAACTGGTTCCATATTGCAGACAGGAAAAACCATGTTGCTATGCTGAAGATGAAGATCCAGAATCCTTTGGAGAGATAGAAATATGTAAAATAGATCATGAATGCAAATAAGGGAAACTGCCACGCAACCCGCGTCATATCCTTCCATTTTCTGAAATGGTTTTTCAGACCGAGTCGTGTTCTTGTCCTGTCACCCGCTTTCCACTCACGGAGCCAGCGGTTTTCTCTTTCATAGATCTTTACAAGACTCTGAACCCTGATGTTGATGTTCTCACCTGAAGGGATCACTGTCTCCCTTGCTTTCCGCAGGCTGTTTATGATGAACCATGTTGTCGCCGGGACAAGAATTATACTTAGAATTGTTGTGATAAGCTTCCAGATAAACTTATCTATATTAGTGTAAATCAGGAATATCAATAAGCAGAAAACAAGAAGCTGAATAATTTTATTTTTCCAGTTAAGGGATCTGAACCAGTCGAGTGAATTCTCAAGCCCTGAATAAAATGTCGGGATGAAGACAAGTGTCAGAAGCGTGCTCAGAGTCAGTCCTCCGATTACCGTAATTGCAAATGAAGCGCCAATTACTGAAACGAATTCAGCCTTGCCCATTGCCAGCGGAAACATCGCCAATACTGTGGTTGAGGCGGTAATGAGTATCGGTCTTATCCTCGCCACGCCAGCTGCCATCAGTGCACGGGAACGTCGGTTGCCCCTCTTGCGGAGAATGTTTGTGTAGTCGATCAGAATGATTCCGTTGTTAACCACTATGCCCAGAAGAATAAGGAATCCGGTGAGCGTGTTGGCGCTCAGCAGGGTATTGCCGGTAAGTATAAGGGCTATAAGCGATCCCAGCGCTGCAAGAGGAATGCTGAACAGCAGGACAAATGGAACGGACAGGGATTCAAAAACAGCAGCCAGGATCATGAAAATGAGGAGAAACGCAATACCGATAAGCTTATAAAAGTCTTTAAGCTGATCCTCTTCATGCACCACCTCAACGGCTATTCCCGCAGGGATATTCAAGCCTGCCACTATTGACTCAACCTCAGTCCTGGCTCCTTCAAGAAGATCCTTTGACGATGTGATCTCTTCGGTGAAGTTATAGGTAACGGTCGCCTGTTTCTCCTGGTTCTCCCTGTGTATATTCCCCATCCCGTACGCAAAAATTATCTTTGCCAGCTCTTCCATTTCCATCACTGCACCAGCCGTGTTGTTCACTTCCAGCCGCCTGAGGTCATCAATTGTCTTGTCAGTATTCCTGTTTGAAAGAGTATCTTCTTCGGCATATTTTATTATGATATCATAGCTGTCAGTTCCCTGCCTGAATGTTGCTTCGGAGGAGTATTCCCTCCCAAAAGTCATAAGTGCCGAAGAAAGATTCATTAAGGTGATATCATTCCTGCCTATATAATCCATATCAAAGAAGAGCTGAACCTCCGGCTTGTTGTCCTGGACATTCATGCTTACCCTTTCAACGGTTGAAAGGTTATCCACATAAGTCCTGATATCGTCAGCCAGGTTTTTCATCTGGTCAAAATCCTCTCCCTTGATTATCACACTTTCACTTTCTGAACCGAGACCAAGCATCCTCATAAATCCTGATCCGGGATTGATATTCTCACCTTCACTCTCTCCGCCGGTAAATCCGCCGCTGGTTGAAATATCATCCATGCTTATTTCAGCAGAGGAAATATTCTTGGTTTTTTCAGAGATATCATTTTTTATTTCCGGCAGGCTTCTTTTGCTTTTCTTGTCCCAGTCTTCAGGAAGATTTACAGTCACTGTCGCCCTCTCCTCCTCGATACGGCTTACAATGTTTTCCTTTTCGGGCAGCGAGGCAAGACGCGATTCAATTTCGGCAACCACGGCGTCTGTCTTCTCAAGAGTTGATCCTGCAGGCATCCTTACACTTAACCTGAAGTCGGGAGTATTTATTTCCTCAGGGTTGTTCATGCTTAATGTCAGGCTTATCAGGAGAGCTGCAAAAAACACAGCCAGCGTTCCGATTATGGTTGTTGCAGGATTTCTCATGCTTGCTTTGAGCACAAGATGATAAAGCTGAATCAACCTGTCATGAATTGACAATTTTTTAAATACTTCTGACTTATTGTCTGCTTTCCCGGAAAGCAGGAAATAGGTTGCCATCGGTATGAAAAATACGGCAACCGCAAGCGATACCAGGAGAGTTGAGACGATCGAAACGCCAATATTCTTGCCAATTATTTTGATCAGGAAGTTATTTGTGAAAATGAATGGAGAGAACACTACAATAGTTGTAAGCGTGGATGCAAAAATAGCTCTCCAGACTTCCTTTGTTCCCTGTTTAACGGATGTTTCATTATCCCTGCCTGTCCCGGCAAGGCGGTAAATATTCTCGAGAACCACCACGGAGTTATCTACCAGCATGCCGACAGCCAGGGCTATTCCGACCAGAGTCAGGCTGTTTATAGTTATATCGAAGGCATAAAAGAAATTAAATGCGGTATACACCGAGATTGGAATTGAAACTGCGATAACTGTCACCAGGCGTAAATTCCTCAGGAAGAACCAAAGTATCAGAACAGCAAGTATTGCACCTGTAATTGCAAGGTTGATGATCTGGTTGATGTTTTCTTCCATGGTCTCGGCACTGTTGTATTGCACTTCCACCACAACACCCGCCGGCGCCAGATCCTTATTCAGCCTGTTCACCTGGTCAATCGCGTCATGCGACAACTTTATAAGATTAGCCTGGTTGTCATTTACCAGGTTCATTGTCACGGCATCCAGTCCGTTGACCCTGCTGTAGGATGTCTGCTCCTTAACGCCATAAAAGATCTCTGCAATATCACGCAGAAGAACCGGTCCTTCCTGCTTTACTATAATGCTGCCAATCTCATTTACATCAGTGTATTCCGAAGAGATATTTACGAACAGCTCATTATTACCGTCGACCACCTTGCCGGCAAAGGTCTTATCCATTCCGTTGTTGTTCAACAGGGTCCTTACCTGACCCATGGTGATGCCGAGGGCTTTGCAAGCTTTCTCGTTGAGGCGGATCTCAATTGAATTTTCCTGGCCTCCATAAACCTGCACTCCGGCAATACCGTCAATATTCTCAAACCTGGGCTTGATCTCCCTGTCGGTGATATTTCTGATCCTGTCAACGCCTCCTTCTCCCATGACCTGCAGCGACATGAACTGGTTTGTCAGCTCTTCGAGATCAATCTTGATGACATTAATTAAAAATCCTTCGGGAAGCGTACTCTTCACTATATCTATCTTTTCCTGAAGCTTAAGGTTGGCATATTTGAGATCAGCTTTCTGCTTGAAATAGACTGTTATTATTCCATACCGGGATGAGATGTTTGATTCTATTTTTTCAACATCCTCAAGTGTGCCGACTGCTCCTTCAAGGGGTACAATTGCCTGTGTTTCAATATAAGAAGGATCCATTTCAAGCATTGTACCTACCTGGACCACCAAAGCCGGCAGCTGGGTATTGGGTATCAGCTCAATGGGTAATCGTTTGTATGAGATAAAGCCGAGCATCGAAAGCCCGGCAAAAAACATGCTGATGAGAATCCTTCTTTTTAAGATAAAGTCCATTTTCCTTCTTTAAGAATTATACAGACTCAACAGCCGGTTTGTTTTTGCCCGTGATATAACTGCTGAAAGTGTCAAGAACCCAGTATACACATGGTATGACGACAAGTGTCAGAAGGGTTGATGATACCAGTCCGCCGATCACGGCCAGCGCCATGGGCGACCTCAGTGAAGCGCTTTCACCTATCCCTATTGTAAGCGGCAGAAGCGCAAGTATGGTTGTAAGACTTGTCATAAGTATCGGTCTTATACGCTGCGATCCGGCAAGCACTATTGCTTCCTTTTTCTCCATCCCGGACTCTCTCAGCTGGTTGATCCGATCGATAAGGATGATCGCATTGTTTACTGCAATGCCGCCAAGCATTATTATACCGATATACGCCATCATATTCAGGGATTTGCCCAGTACGAAGAATGTAAGAACAGTTCCTACCCCTGCAAGCGGGATAGTCAGCATGATGACAAAAGGCTGAATTATTGATTCAAACTGAGCAGCCAGGACCATAAAAACAAGGACCAGCGAAAGAATAAGCGCAAAAGTAAGATTTGAAGTTGATTCTTTCCTTTTCAGTTCCTCGCCTGTGAATTCCATTTTGTAATCTACCGGCAGGGCAACTGACTTAAGGGATGACTCCGCATCCTTTACAACCTTATCAAATGCCATATCAGGTTTTACCATTGCATATATATAGCAGGTTCTTGACTGGTTTCTCCGGGTGATCTCCCTCGGGCTGACTACTGTTCTGATCCCGGCGAGTTCGCTCAGAGGAACCTTGACATTGCCGGCATTGATCATCAGATCCCGGAGCTGATGAAGTGAAATATCTCCCAGCCTGATCGTGATATCCTTCATCTCACCGTTTTTTTCGAAACTTCCCGCTGCAGCTCCCTGCAGGTAGCTCTTCACCTGGTTCACTATGCTCTCAACAGTCACGCTGTAGTAGCTTGTTTTGAACCTGTCGATAGCAACTTCCACCTCTGGTGTGCCTTCATCCATCGAGGTAGTGACATTATAAAGTCCCTGGTTCTGTTCCAGGATGGCCTTTGCTACGACAAGTATCTTTTCAAGCTCATTGTAATCCTCTCCCGATATCTCAAGCGCAAAAGGAGATTCTGTTGTTCCCAGCGATGTCTGAAGCGCTGTCTCCTCCCTTGTAAACCTGACTTCCATCCCGGGAACCATCTTCAGGTAGTTTTCAATGAGAGTTATTGCATTTTCTGTCTCAGATGCAAATTCGTCAGCCAGGATGACTTTCAGGGAAGCAGTGTTTTCTCCTTTTACCGTTGAAGTCTGACTGAAAGTTGATGTTTTGTCCTCTCCCGACTGGCTGTAAATCATTTTCAGCTTTCCACCCAGAAGCTCCCTGATAATACCTTCAGTGTTCACAGCAGTGCCATAGGTCCTTTCGAGGCTTGTACCTTCGGGAAGTTTAAGCTCGACAGTGAATTCGGATGATTCCGATTTTGGCATGAACTCACTTCCCAGGCGGGGAATGAGCAAGGCTGCAGCACCAAGTAAAATGACTGCCAGGATAATTACAAGCTTTCTCTTTTCCACTATTTTTTCAAGCAGGCCGGTGTACCAGCTGAATTTAACCGGAGCCCTTAAACCGGCTTTTTTCCTTTTATCTGAAAAGAGGGTTGATACAAGCATAGGTATCACAAGCAACGCCATTACAAGAGATGAAATCAGGGCAAAAGCGACTGTCCAGGCCTGGTCCCTGAACATTTCGCTTGAAGCGCCGTGCAGGTAAACTATAGGAAGGAAGACAACTATTGTTGTAATAGTTGAGGCTGTTATTGCGCCGCCTACCAGGCCCGTGCCATTGATGACTGCCTCCCTGAGCTCCATCCCCTCTTCGCGCAGACGGGTAATATTCTCAAGCACAACGATCGCATTGTCAACCAGCATACCTGCTCCCAGGGCAAGTCCGCCAAGGGTCATTATGTTGAGCGTGAGGTGGTTGAAATACATCAGGTTGAAAGTAGCGATCACTGATATGGGAATTGCTACGCTTATTACCAGTGTAGTACCGATCCTCCTGAGAAATATATAAAGGATGAATACAGCCAGCAGGATACCTATTATAAGAGTATTATTTACTTCACTGATTGCATTATGAATATATGTTCCCTGGTCAAGCACTTTGATGAATTCATATCCTGGCAAAGCTTTGCCGAGTTCATCAATGGCTTCATCAAGGCTCTTTACTGCATCAACAGTATTGAATTTAGGTTCCTTGTAAATGGAGAGCCCGATGCATCTTTCTCCGTTAATTGTCACAATATTCTCAGGATCTTTATTTGCAAATGAGATTTTTGCAATATCCCTCAGGTAAACCGGAACCCTTGCTGATGATGATCCTGTTGCGGCACCCGCAGAGGCAGCGCCGGTTACAGAAGAACTTCCCGGAGATGATGCCTGTTTGAAGCCGACAATAATGTTTTCAAGATCCTGCAAGTCCTCAAGTACGCTGACACCCTTCACCACATATTTCGTTCCCATGTCAACAATGGAACCTCCGGAGACATTCCGGTTATAGTTGCTTATCTGCGCAGCTATCCCGTCCGATGTAAGCCCGAATGACTCAAGAAGATATTTGTTTGTTTCAATAACCACTTCGCTCTCCTCTACACCGGTCAGCTTTACGTCAGCCACGCCTTCGATCCTGACCAGCTCATTGCGGATATAGTTTTCAGCAATCCTCCTGAGCTCATCCATATTGTAGATGCGGTCGTTTTTCAGACCCACTATCATGACCGGAGAGGCATTCGGATCATATTGTGAAATTGTAAAGTCTTCAAGATCAGAGTTCTGGCTGAATGAGTTCAGTTCTTTCTGGAGGTCAAGGAATGCTTCGTCCATATCCTTGTTCCATCCGTATTCCACTGTTATGTTTGCCGAACCGGCATGCGACACGGAAGAGACCTGTGTTACATTGCTCTGCCGCATTGCCAGTGATTCAATCTGGTCAACATAGTTCTTTTCAATCTCCTCGGGGGGCTTTTCGCCGGCCCTGAGTTCAATATATATCTTAGGCGTGTTCAGATCAGGGAACAGGTCGGTACCAAGCTTCCCAAGCGATATGAATCCCAGCAGGACAATACCCAGGACCAGCATCAGGACTGTCACCGGGTATTTTACGGCAAATCGTGCAATAGCATTCATTTCACTTAATTGATAATTTTCACCTTCGACCTGTTGCTCAGTGTTTCAAAACCGCTGATTACCACACGTTCATTTCTTTCAAGTCCTCTTGTTACCTCCACATCGGTAACGTTCTCCAGTCCGGTCTCTATGATCCTTTCTGCTGCAACACCCCGGTCAACGATGAAAACTGTTTTACCTCTCTGGCGTGAAAGAATAATGCTTTTCGGAATTACAATGACGGAATCCTTCCGGTCTGTTACAATGTCAGCCTTTACAAACATTCCGGGTCTGAGCAGGTAGCCAGCATTATCAATTGAAATAGTGCCCTTGAAGGTTCTTGTGTCAGCATTTATTGCAGGGGAAAGCTGAGTCACATGACCTATTATGGTATCCTCGGGTATCGTATAGTTTGTAAGCTTTACCAGCTGTCCTGTTCTGATGTCGGAAATATATTTTTCCGGCAGCTGCACATCCATGTACATTGTCCTGTAGTCCATTATTTTGACGACTGTCGCACCTGTTTCGACCTGTGTACCCTGTGTGTAATAAAGCAGATCGACAATAACTCCCTCAATCGGCGATAATATTCTTGTCTTTGCCAGCTGAAGCCTGGAATTGATAACTGTCGTCTTGGCATTTTCATAATTGATGCCCGCAGTCTTAAGATCCTTAAGGGTTACACCTCCCTTTTCATAGAGGGACTCCTGCTTGCGGAGCTCGGTTTCCATAAGCTCAAGGTTGAGCTGGTTGGTCTCCATCTTCACGGAATTGACATACTCTTCATCCTCGAGTCTTGCAATAAGGTCTCCCGGTTTTACCGCTTCGCCCATCTGCCACATCCTGCCGGTCCGGGGATTCTTCTCAAGAAAATATGTTGCAGTAATTTTTGTCTTAAGCTCAATCTCGCCCTTTGGGAAAGCAGTTCCGGTTGTGTTAATTAATTCCTCAATCGTTTTAAGCTTGAGCTCTTCAGCCGAAACAGGTATTTCAATATCTGCAGACAGGTTCTGATCCTGGTTCCTGCATCCTGAAAATGCAAATATCAGGGCTGATAACAAAATTAAATTCTTCTTCATTTTATCATGTGTTATTTATTCCAAAGACATTACAGGTGAAACAGGCTTCTTGTTCTCAAAGTCATAAAGGGTCTGTATTTTAAGATTAAGAAGCTCCAGCTTGTATGAGATAAGCGAATTTGTATGTGAAAGCTGTTTTTCCGAAAGCTGGTTCTGGTAGATGTTCAGATCCATACCGGTGAGATCGCCGTTCTTGTACCTTTCGAGATTAAGGTCGTAGGTAAGCTGGGCATTGGTGACATTCTGCCTGGCTATTTCTATCTGGTTCTGCAGGTTAATAAGATTCCTGTAAACCTTTCTTATACTGAGAATAATATCGTTCTGTTCTTCCTCCAGTGAAATGTTTGCAGTTTCAATTGTCGCCTCTGATGCCTTTATCCGTGATTTTCTTTCTCCCCAGTCCCATAACGGAATAACAAGGGATAAAGACACACTTTCATTATCCGTGGGATTGTCGTAAACATCTCCGAATTTCTCGTTATCGCCGAAAAGACCTACGGAAAGACCGAGGCTTCCCCTGAATTCATTAAGCGATTTTGTCTGAATAAGATCAAATTCCGACTCTTCAATGCTTATTTTTCTCTGCTGCAGTTCCATCCTGTTTGTAATTCCGTGGTCGATGGCAAAAGCAATATCAACCTTAACGGTATCCACCAGAATATTCGGAAGCACAATGAGATCATCATAGAGGCTCATTCCTATCATGATCTTAAAATCATCCTTGGCGTTATCGAGTGCGACCTGCCTGTTCTCGAAATCTGATTTTGTGGTTGCAAGGTTAAGCTCTGCCTGGTACATTTCCTCCCGCGGCGAAATACCTGCATCTACCTTATTCTTCGACACCTCATAGCTCTGCCTCATATTCTGGAAAGCCTGTCTGGCGATCTCAAGACTTTGCTGCTGCTGGTAAACATAATAGAATGCCTGGGTAACCATGTTCTCAAGCGACAGGAGCTGGATAGCATAGTTGAGCTGTGAGTTTTCAAGTGCAAGCTCAAGTTCCCTCAGCTGAAGCTTTGTCCTGTTATAAGTGAACAGTGGCTGATCAAGGCTCAGGGACAGGTTATTGCTGAATCCTTTAGTCGTTTTGTCAGAATATTCGCTGTATGAATCAGTATATCCAAACCTGTTCGTCAGTGAAACCCTGGCATCGGTAAGAACTATAGGCTGTGACACTGTAAACAAACCATAGCTTTCTGTCGTCTTTGTCGAGTTCCATTCTGAGATCAGCTCGTTGAAAGTCCTGTTCTGGCTGTACCCGATCGGATTTATTGATAGTGAAAAACTCGATTTCAGTGCTGCCTTTTGCGCGTTCAGGTTCTCCTGGCTTCTTACCAGGCTCAGCCTTGTCTTTTTCATTGTGGGGCTGTTCGTCTCGGCGATCTTAAGCGCTTCATCAAGTGTTAGACCATTCTGGGAAGATGCTGATAATGAGGTAAATATCATCAAGGCTCCTGTCACTATCTGCCTGCTTGCTTTATTAAGAAATCGTTTCATTTTATATAATTGAATCTTTTTAACCTTATTAACCCACCCCCAGCCCCTCCGGGGAGGGGAGTCCTGAGTTTATATTCTCTCCCTCATGCCGGTCGCCGTCAGCCGGTTGCCTCTACTTCGCCCTCACCCACTTTATCGCATCACCGATCACAAGCCTGCCGGCCGACTGATTTGTAAGTTCCACTTTAGCACTGTCGGGTGTAAGATAATAGCGGCCCATGTTATGCCAGCCCGCATCTGTATTTTCAAAATCAACAGTTATCTCTTCAACACCTTCATCATGGTATATTTTGTAATGCATATCCTTATAAAGGCTCTCCTGTCTGAATTCTTCCTGCGGCGGGGGTGGTGCATTTCCTCCACCCGATATAGTCACACGTTCACTCATCTTTCCAACGTAGCAATAAATATCATAATAACCGGCTTCATCAATTGGTGTCATCCATTTGACAGATCTGTCGCCTGAGCTGCCTGCAGTATATACCGAAGAGAGAATATATCTTCCATAATAATAAGAGTTTACCACAGACTGCCAGTAATTCGGACGGTTATACCTTCTTACCTGCTGATAGATCTCTCCGCTGCTGCTTTCTATCTTCAGCATTTTCTTGAGAGGCCCCTGAAACAACATTTGTCCAAGGTCAAATCCGGGATCTTCATTATCGACAATTATTTCACCGGGGAAGGAAATCTTTGGCACCGACTCAAGCAGCTGCTCCCCGTCAGTAACCCCATTCCTGTTCTTGGATTTCTTTATTTCATCAACGGGAATATTTATCTCTCCCGGTATATTCTTTGCATAAAGTGAATTGATCAGCATCTCCCGGGGCTCATAATCAAGAATTATACTTATCTTTTTTGCCTCCTCAGGTCCCAGCATCACAATTCTTGAGATATCGGTAACATCCATTCCCCTTCCCTGTTCCGAGGACGAATAAGCTCCCGATACACCCTGCTGAACATTTAATGAAGTTTGACGGGAACCGCTTCCCTGACCACCGGTGCGGAATGAAATATTGAAGATCCCTGCAACAGGTTCAGGATTGGATGCGACAAATGTCACCTTATACCTTACCCTGTCATCAACAACAATTTCATTTACCTGCACATCGGTAATAATAAATCCCGGCTGATCTTTTGAATTATACCAGTTATCAAGATATGGATAAAACTCAAAGCCGAATTCTGCGTTAATATCCCCATTGAATTTCTTTATATCAATTCTCCGGAATTTATTATCTTCCACGTATTTCCTGAAATAATCATTAAAATCTGTTATACCGGCTTTTGACCTTAACATGTTGAACAGATAGTCTCCTTTCATTGTTATTATCAGCCTGATAGTATCTATGGACGGATGCATGGTAAGGAGTTCCCTGAAGCTTCCTGCCCTGAAGATCAGGTTTGTCCTGTCAATATCCGACAGGCTTCCCATATATGATCTGAAACCATAATCGCCTTCGCCCGGCACGTTCACTTTCTGAAGGTGGGATTCAAATACTGCATTTATGACAGGAAATTCCGAGGAGAAGAAATTGTTCTTATAAAAATAAAAGCTTGGTCCGAGACGGTACCTTGTGGGTTCATTTATTATGATTCCGTTCCTGAATGTGAAAGCTTCCCCGCTTATAAAAGTATTTCTTATAAAATCATTGAATATTCTTACCTGCAGTTCCTTGTCGGTTATGACCTGGTTGTTCCTTTCCATCCTTTTTTTATTGCGGGTAAACCTTCTCTTAAATCCTGCTCCCTGTGTCGTTGATAATTTTTCCGGAAGCAGAACCATTGAAGGCTGAACCTCAGCCCTGGTCTGGGTGCTCATCCTTGGAAGGGAATAGAATTGGACAGGCACTTCAAGAAGGCTCAGTGTTCTGAACGGATACTTTGTTGAGAAATTTACCTCCAGGTCCCTCATAATTCCCGAAACAAGAAGCGGCAGAGTGTCCCTGATTTCAGCGAGATCCTTTTTGTAGTAATCATTTCCCTGGAAATAATGGCTTATATATTTGAGAGTATCAAGCTTAAGAGTGTCCGACCTGTAATCGCCTATGGCAAGAGTCAGACCTGTGAGAGGCGATTCGGGAGTGAAGACCGAATATCCTTCAGACGAATTCATTATTCCCTGCGAAACTGCCGTAAGTCCTTCTGCCGGTTTTACTTTCAATGTAAAATTTGTGAAATCAACTTTTATCCTTGCCGGATTTGAAGGATAATAATTGAGTCCGGGTACAGGATACCAGTGAGTCTCGGGAATCAGCAGCACATATTTATCGGAAAGGAATGCCTGCCTCTTATGAACATTCAGCATCTGAATCTGGTAAGGATGTTCCTTGATATTTTCAACATAGTCGGGATAGCAGAACGATTCATTTATCGTTCCGGAATATGAAACCGACAGGCTGTCTTCTTCTCCCGGAAGAAGCTTTTTCAATGGATCAATTTCAATAATATGATTTGTGTTTCTGAAACTGAGATTCTTCCCTCCTGAAGTGACTGCAGTGACTTTCAAACCCGGATTGAGTGAAAAATAGTACTTATCGAGGCTGTCATTATTTTCATTGATGAACTTCAGCGCAGCAAGAGCTTCAAACGAATTTCCGTTATGAACAAGATCAATTTCAGCATCAGTCAGCGAAACAAAATTCCTGTCCTCAAACTGTCTGTTGGTCTCTATCACCAGGCTTCGTTCATCTGTGTCTTTCCTGTATGAGGAATATACATTGAAGGTACAGACAGCTGAACCCGCCAGGAATATGACCATGAAAAAATAACTTAATACAGTATATGTCCGTGATTGTGGCAATCTCCTGAACAGAAGGATAGTTACAAATACAAATGAAAGTCCGAGGAAAAAATAGATCAGGCGCTGGTTCAGAATAAACAGCAGGTTATCAAATCCTATTACATTCGATTTATAGAGCGGGAGGCCGAATGCCATATAATCAAATATCGAGCTGAACCGGAAATAAAGCCAGAAAATATCGAGTGCAGCTATTCCAAGCAGGATAAGAAATGTGATAGCCTGGTTCCTGATCAGAGACATCAGCATGAAAGCAAGACCCAGGCTGAACAATATTGTCGGAACACAAATAATCAGAAGATAGTAAAGGTATGACAGCAGATCAACTGTCATTTTATTTGAAGTTAAATTGACAATGAGGGCAATAATAAGTATTATGACATCAAGACCCAGAAAAAGCCTGAGAATGCCCCATGTCTTTCCCATGATATATTCAAAGTTCGACATCGACCTGGTGTAGAGGACTTCATTGGTATCAACCTTCTTGTCTCTTTTGAGAAAGTCGGCGGCCAGGAAGATGACCACCACAGCCTGCCCTATATTAAGTATATAAAGATTAAAAAGGGGCACCGATGACGGAATGGAAATAAATCCCCAGGGTTCATCCCCGACCGGGGAGAAAAGTCCAATATTCATTATTGTGAGAAAGAACAATGCACCAATTGAAAAGAGCCTGAAGAACCAGCTTCGCCTCAGTATTGTCGCTTCGTACCTTGCGACCGTTCTTATGTTATGAAGAAGCGTCATTTTTCCCCCGGTGACCTTAATCAGTTAAATCGGCGTGCATCATATGCTCCATATAATATACGTATGCATGCTCAATATTCGGTATTATTGGTGTTGATTCAAATTCCGGTTTTTCATCAGCGACGATCTGCACTTCCCAGCCTGTTTCAACCGGAATTGTGGAGATCACATCATATCGTTCCTTGACTGTTTCATAATCCTGTGGCGAAAGGTTAAGCTTGAATACATGACCTTCAGCCTGCCTGACCAGGTTTTCAGGGGATCCGTTAAAAACCAGCTCTCCCCTGTTAAGGAGCGCCATACCCTGGCATGTTGAGGAGATATCCCCGACAATATGTGTTGAAAGGATTATTATAACGTCATTCTGGCTTAATTGAGAAAGAATATTTCTGAACCTTATTCTTTCATCGGGATCAAGTCCTGTGGTCGGCTCATCAACCACAATGATCCGCGGATTGCCGATTAGAGCCTGTGCGATGCCGAGCCTTCTTTTCATTCCTCCCGACAGCTTGTTTGCCTGGCGGTCGCGAACCTCAAGCAGGCCTACCTGGTCGAGGAGCCTGTCAACTTCTGTCAGTCTTTGCTTCCTGTTCTTCATCCCTGCCAGCGAACCTGAATAATCAAGAAATTCCCAGGTTTTAAGCGATGTGAAGAATCGGAAATCCTGCGGAAGATAGCCAAGCATGCTTCGGATCTCCTTCCTGTGCTTCTGGATATCTTTACCGTCTACAAGCACCATACCGGAAGAGGGCTTCATAAGGGTCACTATTATTCTCATCAGGCTTGATTTACCCGCGCCGTTAGGTCCGAGAAGCCCGAACATACCTGTTTCCAGCTCCAGGTTAATATCTTTCAATGCTTGATTGCCATTGGGATATATCTTGTTCAGCCCCTGAATCTCAATTTTCATTATAACGGAGAGGTATTAGGTAGTTTCCTGCGGTTATTACGGAATAAAGACGTAGTTTATTTCAAATGTTGCGTAAAGGTCTGTATTTATTTTATTAATTCCTTGTAAAAACAAATTCATACTTTTGTAGGTTAACAAATCTTAAAAGTGGCATTTATTACCAATAAACGAAAGATAATCAATGATCCCGTCTATGGATTCATAAATATTCCGGGAGATTTTATTTTTGATGTCATTGAGCATCCATGGTTCCAGAGGCTGCGCAATATTAAACAGCTGGGGCTTACGAGCTTTGTTTACCCGGGTGCCGTCCACAGCAGGTTTCAGCATTGCCTCGGGGCATTGCACCTCATGGATCTCTCGCTGAAGACACTTAAGAGCAAGGGTGTAGAAATATCACCTGAGGAAGAAGAAGCAGCTCAGATCGCCATAATTCTTCATGATTCAGGACACGGTCCTTTTTCACATGCGCTGGAAACATCAATAATCACCGGGATCTCGCATGAAGATCTTTCCCTTCTCATGATGAGGAAGATGAATGAATTTTATAGTGGAAAGCTAAGCCTTGCCATTGAAATATTCCAGGGAACTTATCACCGGAAGTTTCTTCACGAACTTATTGCAGGACAGATGGATATGGACAGGCTCGATTATCTGCGCCGCGACAGTTTCTTTACCGGTGTAATCGAAGGATCGGTCGGATCTGACCGTATCATCCGTATGCTGAATGTTGTCGGCGACAGCCTTGTGATAGATGAAAAAGGCATCTATTCACTCGAAAAATTCCTGATAGCCCGGCGGCTTATGTACTGGCAGGTATACATGCATAAAACAGTGCTTTCATCAGAGAACCTGCTTGTAAAAATACTGAAACGCGCAAAGGACCTTGCTGTAGAAGGGATCGACCTCTATGCCACTCCGGCCCTCAGGTTCTTCCTTTATAATAAAATCGGACCCGATGATCTTCTGAGGGAAGGGAATTTCACACCCGGACTTATAGCTTCCACATTTACCCGGCTTGATGATTCTGATATACTTGTGTCAGCAAAATACTGGGCTGACCATTCCGACAGGATTCTTTCCGATCTGTCTGCAAGGCTGATGAAAAGAGACCTTCTCGCAATAGAACTGCAGAATGAACCGTTCCCTAAAGAGAGAGTGAACAAGCTGAAGGCAATGACAGCTGATATCAAAGGCATTAGCAGGGAAATGACTGAATTTTACGTGTTTACAAACAGCATCTCAAACCTGGCATACACTCCCGATGCTCCGGAGGTAAGAATACTTCTAAAGTCGGGGATAACAGCAGATATCTCAACAGTATCGGACATGTTTGATCACAGGTTCCTGTCGGAGAGAATAACCAAATACTATTTATGCTATCCAAAAGAATGCAGATAATTAACTATATGAATTATGGAATTTACAGCAGCAACAATAGCAGGATTTCTGAAAGGTGAAATCGTGGGAGATCCGGACACAATTATCAACACTGTCGCTAAAATTGAAGAGGGACATGAAGGAGCGCTCTCATTCCTTGCAAATCCGAAATACGAACATTACCTGTATACAACAAAATCATCAATCGTCCTGGTCAACAAAAGCCTTGTCCCTTCCGCAAAGGTCAGCGCCACAATGATCAGGGTGAACAATGCCTATGAATCATTTGCTGCGCTGCTCCAGCTTGTCGACCAGACAAAGCCAAGGAAAAAAGGGATTCATCCGGCAGCGGTTATCGAGCCGACAGCAAAAATCGGGACAGATGTTTATGTGGGAGCTTTTGCATATATCGGCGATGATGCAGTTATAAGCGATAAATGCTCAGTTTATCCGCACGTTTATATCGGGGACAGAACCAGAATCGGCAGCGGATGCACTCTTTATTCCGGTGTCAGAATCTATCATGAATGTATTATAGGTGCAGGCTGTACCATACACGCAGGAACAGTAATCGGCAGCGACGGATTCGGATTCGCGCCGCAATCTGAAACAGAATTCATAAAAATACCCCAGATCGGGAATGTTATCATAGAAGATCATGTGGAGATAGGAGCAAATGTCGCAATTGACCGTGCAACAATGGGCTCTACAATAATACGGAAAGGAGTGAAGCTTGACAACCTGATCCAGATAGGGCATAATGTTGAAGTGGGTGAAAACACTGTTATGGCTGCGCTGTCAGGAATTTCAGGTTCGACTAAATTGGGCAAAAACTGTATGATCGGAGGGCAGGTTGGGTTTGCGGGCCATTCGAAAATAGCTGATGGGGTAAGAATAGGAGCTCAGTCAGGTATTCCCGGAAATATAAAAAAGGAAAATTCTGTACTGATCGGTTATCCGGCCATCGACCATAGAAATTTCTTAAGATCCTCAATAATTTTTCAGAGACTGCCTGAGCTTAATGCAAAAGTGGATGAGCTTGCAAAGGAGATCGAATTACTTAAGAATAAGTAAGTTTGCGGGACGGTCTAATGGAAAATAACTGAAATTTATGCAGTTATAAGCTCTTTTTTTAGCTTGTTCTGATTTTTTTTGTTTTTTTTGTACACGAGAATATTTTGATTTGTCAACTGATGGGCGAAAAACAAAGGACACTGGCAAAAGAAGTCAGTCTTAATGGTAAGGGATTGCATTCGGGGATTAATGTGACAATAACATTCAAGCCCGCACCGGCAAACCATGGGTTTAAGTTCTGCAGGACTGATCTTCCGGGGAAGCCTGTAATTGATGCTCTTGCCGAGCATGTTACAGATACATCAAGGGGTACGACACTGGTTCAGAATAATGCTTCGGTGGCAACAATAGAACATGTACTTGCAGCCCTGCATGGCATGCAGGTTGATAATGCCCTGATTGAGCTCAATGGTCCGGAAGCGCCCATAATGGGAGGCTCAGCATCAGCATTTGTTGAGGCTGTCAGGGAAGCCGGCTTTGCCGAACTTAAGGAAGACAGGAATTATTTTGTAGTAAAACAGAAAATTACATTCTCTGATGAAGAGCATGGCGTCGACCTGATAGTCTATCCCGATGACCATCTCAGCATCAATGTGCTTATTGACTATAATTCAAGGATCCTTGGCAACCAGTACGCTATTCTTGATTCAATAAAAGACTTCGAGGAAAAAATTTCTAAAAGCCGCACTTTTGTCTTTTTCCATGAGCTTGAACCTCTTCATAATATGGGGCTTATAAAGGGCGGAGATCTCGATAATGCGGTTGTCATCCTCGAAAAGGAAGTTGAACAGACTGAAATAGACCGCATTGCAAAGCTTTTTAACAGGCCCGGGATAAACAAGCATACAGCAGGTATACTTAATAATACAGAGCTCAGATATCCTAATGAACCCGCCCGTCACAAGCTGCTCGACATAATGGGCGACCTTGCGCTTGTAGGCCTACCGATAAAGGGCAAAGTAGTTGCAACCCGCCCCGGTCATTATGCCAACACACGGCTTGCAAAGCTGATGAGACAGGAAATGAAGAAATCACTCTCCAAACTTAATATTCCTGTATACGATACTTCCCTGCCTCCGGTTTATAGCCTTGAGGACATAAAGAAACGTCTTCCGCACAGGGCGCCTTTCCTGCTGGTCGATAAAATAATATCGCTGGACTCAAATAGTGTCGTGGGGATTAAGAATGTCACCTTTAATGAACCTTTCTTTCAGGGACATTTTCCCGATGAACCTGTCATGCCGGGAGTACTTCTGGTGGAAGCCCTTGCCCAGACAGGCGGAATCCTTGTCCTGCATAATATTGAAGATCCGGAAAAATATTCAACATATTTTCTGAAGATCGATAAACTTAAATTCAAGCATAAGGTTGTTCCCGGTGATACGGTTATTCTTAAAATGGAACTTATAGAACCGATGCGGAGGGGAATTGTTACGATGTACGGTCAGGCTTTTGTCGGCAATAACCTTGTGGTTGAAGGTGAGATGACAGCTCAGGTAATCAAGAACAAATAGTATTTCAATGATATCGGAATCAGCATATATTCATCCTGATGCAAAGATTGGTGAAAATGTTACTATTGAACCATTTGCATATGTCGCCGGCAATGTCATTATCGGCGACGGGACATGGTTAGGCCCAAATTCCGTAGTGATGGACGGGGCAAGGATCGGAAAGAACTGCAGGATATTTCCCACGGCTGTAATATCTGCAATACCACAGGATCTCAAGTTCAGGGGAGAAGAAACAACTGCAGAACTGGGTGATAATACAACTATGCGCGAAGGGGCTACGGTTAACCGGGGAACCGCAGCTTCAGGCAGGACAATAGTGGGGCAGAACTGCCTCCTGATGGCCTATTCACACATAGGTCATGATTGCCATGTTGGCAACAATTGCATTCTTGGAAACGGAGCAGGTATGGCCGGCGAAGTGAAAGTTGATGACTGGGCAATATTAAGCGCAGGAACACTGGTACATCAGTTCGCCAGGATCGGAGCACATGTTATTATAGGCGGCGCCTGTAAAGTACGCATTGATGTTCCGCCGTTCATCAAAGCCGACCGGGATCCCCTCTGTTACCTCGGATTGAATACAGTTGGACTTACCCGCAGAGGATTTGAAAAAGAGAGAATTGATGAAATACACAACATATACAGGGTGATATACCAGAACGGAATGAATTTCTCACAGGCCCTTGAACTTGTTGAAAAGGAATTCAAACCATCACCCGACAGGGATTACATCTTATCATTCATTAGAAACTCAGAACGGGGAATCATCCGGGGACCGCGATAAGCAAAAAAGGTGCGAGAGTGCGTGAGTGCGTGAGAGCGGGAAAAACCATGTGTCTCCGTGGTGATATTTCAGATACTTACTATATCTCTTCCAAAGGGATTAAGAGCTATTGCTGTGAGTTTAAAATGCTGCATTCCAAATGGAATACCAACGATGGTGATGCATAATAGCAATCCGAACAATGCGTGCGTGATAGCAATACAAATACCTCCGCAGATAAGCCAGAGTACATTCATTATTATGTACAGGCAGCCTGAAGCCCTCTCATGGACCCGGGTATCACGACCGAACGGCCATATTGCGAGCGCTCCCATTTTCAGGGTCTGAAGTCCAAAAGGAATTCCTACGATCGTAACCATCAGGGCAATGCTTCCTATGAAATACTCAATAGCTATTACAATTCCCCCGAATATCAGCCATATTATGTTTCCCAGTATGCTCATTGAAAAATAATTTATTCAAGAATTACGGTTTTGTCCTTAGGATATTTTACAGAATAGGTAAGAACGATCTGTTTTGTTTCCTGGGGCTTGATCTCAAGATCCCACCTGATCTCGCCTGTCTGCTGGTTGTGTCTTCCCCCGGTCAGCTCGAGCACCTCAACAGTTATCCCGCTGTTCGATGATATCGGCAACTGATCTCTGAGTGACATTTTTATCTGGCTCGATTTATTGTTCCTGACCGTCAGCAGAAACGAATATGTTTCTGTCTTGTTTGTACCGATCACTTTCTTGCTTGTGAAATCCTGCCGTTTCTCTCTTTTTACAAGTATGCTGTTATCGGTTCCGAGCGAAAGGGTAAGCGTATCGGTCAGCTGGTTTACATTAAGATCCGATTTCCCTACATATGTGTTCTCAAAATAAAGAGTTGCCTCACCGCTCTGAAGGCTCTGTTCCGCCCAGTTGGTTATGTTGCCTGTAAGATAGGCATATGGCGACAGTTTGGGTACAGCCACGTATTTGTATTCTGCAGGAGTTGTTGTCCTCTGGATCTCTATTGTCTGCATTTTACCGTCGGATTCAATAGTATAGGGTACGGATACATCGAATGTAATTGTTGTTTCACCCACCTGTTTTTCGACCATGACAAAACCTGCCTCTTCTTCCTTCGCTTCATCAGCTACAGCCATTTCCATTACCATGGGCGCCCTGCTGCTTTTTGCATCACCGGCTGCTTTAGCCCTGATTATCGGTATTGGAGTGAAGAAATCTATGAACCATGGATACAGTACCGGCAAAGTTCCGGCTATCCATGGTGTAGCGTTAGAAAAGCTCAGCTTGACATCTTTCCAGGTTGTGCCGGTATTCTGATAAACATTAGCCTTGTAAAAGATATTTACAGGTTTTGTAATATCATCCACCCTGATATCGTAAGTCGGGTACCAGCCGGCGTTTGAGGCCACATAAGCAAAGGTAAGTCTTCCTGTGATCGGTTTTTCAGCACTTACAGATACTGATATCTCACCTGAAGGAAGCTGGTTCTTACCTATCCTGTCAGATATCTGTTTCTGGAGTGCAGCTATTTGTTTTTCATAATCCTTTATCAGCCTGTTTTTCCTGAGTATAGTTGTTTTCACCTGGTCCATATTGCTGGTATACAGGTCCATAACGCTCTTTAGCTGTTCAACCGAGAAGGTGGTTTCCTTGACAAGTATGCCCCTGTTTGCAACAAGGAAAGCCTCTTTTTCCTGCAGTACGGTGATGGCTGCCTTCTCATCTTCAACCTTAAGCTGAAGGGCTTCTATCTGGCTGCGGATGTTCTTTATTTCCGGCTGTTCCTCCAGGTTCTGGAGGTAGTTATTCTGGTGATTTACGGAAAGGATCGTAAAAGAACCATACCCTTTAACCTGTATGCTCTGGGGATCAATATATGGTGAAAGACCTCCGAGTTTAAGGAGAGTCGTACCGGCTGAAATTTCCACAGATGTCTCATGGGTGAGCTGTGCCCTGTCGGGATAAACTGTGACATGTTTAAGCGCAGCTTTAATGTCTTTTTCGGTCTCAGCAGAAACATAAAGAACTGCTGACAGAAATAATAATGAAGTAAAGATTATTTTTCTCATGATATGATCATTTGACAAAACAGTTTAAAGTTAAGATTTTTATTAATGAAGGAGATACCAAATTCCGGGCTATTAGTTAAATGACCATACTTAATATATGTTAAATACTCCTTTTTCAGTTTGCCGGTCTCAATATTGGACTACCTTTACCCGAATTTAAAACAAATTGAAAATGGATGGATTAAAAATAGGGAATCTTGCTGTAGCTGTTCCGGTCATTCAGGGAGGAATGGGAGTCGGAATCTCACTTTCAGGACTGGCAGCAGCAGTTGCTAATGAAGGAGGGATCGGTGTTATTTCATCAGCGGGACTCGGGCTTTTGTACAGGAATATTTCTGAAAACTTTCTTGAAGCAAGTATAATGGGACTTAAAGAAGAAATAAGGCAAGCAAGGGAAAAAACTCTTGGAGTCATTGGTGTAAACATTATGGTCGCCATGACAAATTTTGCAGATATGGTCAGGACCTCGATCTCTGAAAAAGTCGACCTGATAATAGCAGGAGCAGGGCTCCCCCTGGATCTGCCTTCATTTTTAAAGAGAGACAGTAAAACGAAACTTGTTCCTATTGTATCTTCAGCGAGAGCTGCAAAAATTATATGTGAAAAGTGGAAGGCCAATTATGATTATCTGCCCGATGCAGTTGTTGTTGAAGGGCCGAAAGCAGGAGGACATCTTGGCTTTAAGGAGGAACAGATAAATGATATTGATTATTCACTTGAGAAACTGGTCCCGGAAATTGTCAGTGAGCTGAAGTCATTTGAAGAGAAATATAACCAGAAAATTCCGCTTATTGCAGCGGGAGGGATCTATACAGGAGAGGATATTCATAATATCCTTGAGCTTGGGGCGGCTGGTGTACAGATGGGAACCAGGTTTGTAACAACCGAGGAATGTGATGCATCACCGGAATTCAAACAATCATATATTGATGCTGAAGAGAAGGATATTGAAATAATAAAGAGTCCGGTGGGTATGCCGGGCCGGGCTATTATCAGCAATTTTATTAAAAAAGTTAAGGCAGGAAAGAAACAACCGAAAGCATGTCCTTTCAAATGCATAAAAACATGTGATATTTCCAAAAGTCCCTATTGCATTATTATTGCATTGATAAATGCCTTGAAGGGGAATTTTGAAAACGGTTATGCTTTTGCAGGGGCAAATGCATTCAGGGCAACGAAAATAACTTCAGTAAAAGAGATATTCCAGTCGTTGCTCAGCGAGTACCGGGAAAGCAATAAATGAAGGGATAGCTCTGTGGGTATCTAATATTGTAGTATATAATGTCCTACAAGTCTTCCTGAGAGAAACTGAAGCCATACAGAGCACCAGCCGGTACCGTTTAAAATGTCGCCAAAATGGATCTCATAGCCTGTAAACGGTTGAAGATAATCAGGTTCAATAATAACTCTGGGTTCTCCCTTAATGACCTCACCGTTATCTTCAAAAACAAAATCCCCGGCAAGCTGAGCTCTTAGCCAGAAACCCACACCGGCATCATAATTAAAGGTATAAAAGAGAAAATATACTTATAATTCTGACAATGGACAAGATAATTTTGACCAAATGATGAGAACAATCAATGAATATTGCTATTTATTGGACAGAGATTCCTCATTCATTCACAAGCTCCAGGTAACCCACACTACCTGATTCCGCCTCGCCCTGTCCCGCCATCGGGCATCCCGGTACAGGGCAATTTATGATCTTGTGCTCGTTGTTGTCAGCGGGTTCCCATCCAAGGAGCAGGTATAGTGCAAAGAATCCGAGAACATAAGCGACCGCCACATGCCAACCCTTCTTCACCCAAAGAACAACGTTTCTTGCTTCAGGAAATTTATTTGTTATTGCAACACCTGCCGATGAACCAAACCATATCATTGATCCTCCGAATCCAACAGTATAGGCGAGCATACCCCAGTCATAATGTCCCTGGTCGAGGCAAAGCTTTGTAAGAGGGATATTATCAAATACTGCAGAAAGAAATCCAAGCGCAAGGGCTGTCACCCAGGAAGCATTTGGAAGCTCTTCAACAGGCATCATTGATGCGCACATCACAAGGCAGAGCAGAAAAATAGTTCCTTTTAACGCACCAGGGACTTCTTTCCACGGAACAGATCTTAGTATCATTCCTATTACAATTCCTATCCATACACCCAGTGCCGGCATATCGTACAGAATATTGGAAATTATTGCACCTGCAAGGATCAGTACAACATGTACAATCTTAAGCCAGTCAACCTTGACATCATGAGAAGCATCCATCTGGATCCTCTGGTACTTATCCTGCTGGTGCGCTGCAAACCAGGCAAAGAAAAGCAACGCAACAAACGCAGCCACATAGGCGTGCAGAACATTAAATGCCGAGACTCCGTCAATCCACATCATGGTTGTTGTTGTATCGCCGACAACACTTCCACTGCCTCCTGCATTACTGGCAGCAACAAGCGCTGCTATATATCCTATATGCACTTTGTTTTTAAATACTACAAGAGCTATTGTTCCCCCAATAAGTGCAGCTGCTATATTGTCAAGGAATGATGAAAGGATGAACACGAATATCAACAGCAAAAACGGGCCCTTCCAGTCATCCGGAAGATATCTCGGAATAATCTCCGGGACATGTGATTCTTCAAATATTTTCGAGAGAACTGCAAATCCAAGCAGTAATCCGAGGAGGTTCAGAATTATCCCCCACTCTCCCTGCCTCAGTTCCTTATCCATCAATTGCTCCCCGAAAGGTGTTGTGCCGAACATATGTTCACCGAGATGAAATCCGGGATCAAAAATGAATTTGAAGATCAGCAATACTGTAAGTCCTGAAACTGCCACCCAGAAAGTCTGCTTGTGAAACAGGGCAACTCCCAGAAGTATGAAGCCGAAGATTATAAATTCAAGACGAACCGGACCTATGGAAGGAACCTCTCCTCCGGAGGCAAATAAGCAAAGAGGTGATAACATTATCAGTAAAAGGAGAAATATTTTCTTGCCGTTTTTCAGGAAGGGATTTTTATAAAAGTTGTTCATAATCTGAGCTTTTACCGATACTGTAGATCTTTTAAAACAGGGTGGCAATTTAGAAATATTTAAGGATATGTTCTAATGAAGAGTGTAATGTTTAAATGATTTTTGTCATACACCTGTTCCCCTGTAATTTTAGTGCTGATCATTCCGGGAATCATAATATTTTTAATATTTTTGTATGTTTATTTAGATTAAATATAATTAACAATCAGGTATTATGGTTGTTATTATTATAAAGTATAAGGCAGCTTTTTTGAAATGGCTAAAGACCAGGATAATATAATAAATGATGTAACCTCAGGGGATTATAAGTACGGCTTCTATTCAGAAATTGATGCGGAACAGCTCCCCAAAGGGCTTAATGAAGATATTGTACGCACTATTTCGGATAAAAAGAACGAACCGGAATGGCTGCTTGAATTCCGCCTGAAAGCATTCCGCCACTGGCAGACAATGAAGATGCCGGAATGGGCAAACCTGAAAATACCCCGGATTGATTACCAGGATATAATCTATTATTCTGCTCCTAAAAAGAAAGCATCCCTGCAAAGCCTTGATGATATTGACCCTGAACTTAAAAAAACCTTTGATAAGCTGGGAATACCTCTTGAGGAACAGAAGCATCTGTCAGGTGTCGCAGTCGATGCGGTGATGGACTCTGTATCAATAAAAACAACCTTCAGGGAAACACTCGCAGAATCGGGCATAATATTCTGCTCATTCAGCGATGCTGTAAAAGAATACCCCGAACTGGTAAAAAGATACCTTGGCACTGTGGTCCCCTACACAGATAATTTCTTTGCCTCGCTTAACTCGGCAGTCTTCAGCGACGGCTCATTCTGCTATATTCCAAAAGGCGTGCGGTGCCCGATGGAACTGTCAACCTATTTCAGGATAAACGCTGCTAACACCGGACAGTTTGAACGGACACTTCTTGTCGCTGACGAGGAGAGCTATGTAAGCTACCTTGAAGGATGCACTGCTCCAATGAGGGACGAAAACCAGCTGCATGCTGCAATTGTTGAGATCATAGCAGAGAATAACGCAGAAGTCAGGTACTCAACTGTTCAGAACTGGTACCCCGGTGATAAGGACGGCAGGGGAGGGATATTCAATTTTGTCACAAAGAGGGGATTATGCAGGGGAGAGAACTCAAAAATATCATGGACACAAGTGGAAACCGGATCTGCAATCACCTGGAAATACCCCTCATGCATTCTGAAAGGTGATAATTCAACAGGAGAATTCTATTCGGTTGCCGTAACCAATAATTACCAGCAGGCAGATACGGGAACCAAGATGATCCATATCGGGAAGAACACAAAGAGCACAATTGTATCTAAGGGGATCTCAGCAGGGCACGGCCAAAACAGCTACCGGGGGCTTGTTAAAGTACTGAAGAACGCAACAGGTTCAAGGAATTTCTCGCAATGCGATTCGCTGCTTCTTGGAGATAAATGCGGGGCTCATACCTTCCCTTACCTGGAGGTCGATAACCAGAGCGCTATCGTTGAGCATGAGGCAACAACCTCAAAGATAGGGGAAGACCAGATCTTTTACTGCAACCAGAGAGGCATATCAACCGAGGATGCAATAGGGCTTATTGTCAATGGGTATGCCAGGGAAGTAATAAACAAGCTGCCTATGGAATTTGCAGTTGAAGCACAAAAATTATTGCAGATCAGCCTTGAAGGAAGTGTAGGGTAGAAGACAGAAGACGGAAGACAGAAGACGGAAGACAGAAGACGGAAGAAACAAGACCCAAGAAAATCCCCTCCCGGGAGAGCCTGTCCCGCATAAGCGGGAGGTTGGGGTGGGTCAATAAAAATAAGAAAATGTTGATTATTAAGAACTTAAAAGCTGCTATCAACGGAAAACAAATCCTGAAGGGAATCAGCCTGGAAGTGAAAGCTGGTGAGATACATGCCATAATGGGGCCTAACGGATCAGGAAAAAGCACGCTGGCAGCAGTGCTGGCAGGAAGGGAATTTGCCGAAGTTACTGAAGGAACTGTCACTTACATGGGAAGAAACCTTTTTGAGATGGCCGCTGAGGACCGGTCAAAAGAGGGAATATTCCTGGGCTTCCAGTATCCGATAGAAATTCCCGGGGTCAGCATGGTCAATTTTATGAAAACCGCAGTAAACGAGCACCGGAAACACAAAGGACTTGAACCTCTCTCTGCATCCGACTTCCTCAAGCTGATGCGCGAGAAGAAAGAGTTTGTGGAAATAGACTCGAAGCTAACGAACAGATCGGTAAATGAAGGATTTTCAGGTGGAGAAAAGAAGAAAAATGAGATATTCCAGATGGCAATGCTTGAACCGAAGCTTGCCATACTTGATGAAACCGACTCGGGGCTTGATATCGATGCCCTGCGTATCGTGGCTAACGGCGTCAACAGGCTGAAACGTCCCGATAATGCGGCGATTGTGATCACTCATTATCAGAGACTGCTTGATTATATTGTTCCTGATGTTGTACATGTGCTGTATGACGGCCGCATAGTAAAAACAGCGGGCAAGGAACTGGCTCTCGAACTTGAGGAAAAAGGATACGAATGGATCAAAGAACATGTTGAGGAGAAATAACGCTGATGAATAACCTGCCCGAAAGATCTGAACGCTATTACAGGCTTTATCAAGAGAACATAAAGAGAATTACGGAGAATTCCGCTCCTTTTATAAATTCTTTCCGCGGAGCTGCAATTGCTGACTTCTGTAAAACCGGAATCCCGACAAGAAAGAATGAATCTTACAGGTATACAAATCTCGATACTTTCTTCAATCATGATTACAAGAGCTATTTTATTCCTGAAGAATCTGATTTTGTAAAAGCCGAACAATTCAGGTGTGATGTGTCAGATCTGGACGCATACGGCGTTGTTCTTCTGAATGGCTTTTATCCGACCATCAATGGCAAACTGCGTGAACTGCCCGGAGGAATATATATTGGAAGCCTGAATGAGGCTGCAAAGAAATTCGGGGATAAGATAGAAAAGCACTATGGGAAATATGTGAACGGCAATTCCGACGGGCTTGTACACCTTAATACTGCAATTGCCTCCGACGGCGTTTTCGTTTATGTGCCCAAAGGCGCAGTACTCAAGCGACCGGTTCAGGTTGTCAACCTTGTTGAGTCGGAGACCGACATGTTCAGCCAGCACAGGAACCTTATAATAGTTGAAGATAATGCCGACTTTACTCTGATCATCTGCGACCATACCCTTTCACCGGTTAAATTCCTGACAAATGCTGTCACGGAAGTTTATGTGGGAGAGAATGCACATTTTGATATCATGAGAGTTCAGAATGAGCACAATAACGCATGCAAGATAACACATACCTTCATTCACCAGGAAAGGAACAGCCAGGTGTCGTCAAACAATATTACACTTCATGGCGGACTCGTGCGTAACAGCACTTATCATTATCTCGGAGGCGAGGGAGCCGGGAGCAATTCGTACGGATTGTTCCTTGCCGATAAATGGCAACATGTGGATAATTACGTGAATATCGAACATGCATATCCGAACTGCACCAGCAACCAGCTCTTCAAGGGCGTTCTGGATGATATGGCCACGGGAGCCTTCAACGGACGGATATATGTTCATAAGGATGCGCAGGGAACTGTGGCATACCAGAGGAACAACAACATTCTTCTCACTGATGATGCGAAAATGGATACCAAGCCTCAGCTTGAGATCTATGCCGATGACGTGAAATGCAGTCATGGCGCAACGGTTGGCAGGCTAAATGATGACGCCCTGTTTTATATGCAGTCCCGTGGGATTAACAAACGTGAAGCATTGCTCATGCTTATGTTCGGTTTTGCCCATGAAGTAATACGTAATATTAAAGTTGAAGCTCTGCAGGAGAGAATGGATAACCTGGTGATGCAGCGGCTGAAAGGCGAGCTGTCAAGATGCGCGAGCTGCATGGTAAGATGCGATAAAATGCACTGATTTGAAAACTATCAACGACATAAGGGCTGATTTCCCGATACTTGGCACGAAGGTTTACGGCAAACCTCTTGTTTATTTTGATAATGGCGCTACAACGCAGAAACCTCAATCTGTAATTGATGTTGTCAGTGAAGTATGTGCAACCTATAATGCAAACATACACAGAGGTGTACATGCCCTGAGCGACAGAGCATCAGAGGAATATGAAAAAGCCAGGGAAAAGGTCAGGTCCTTCATAAATGCCGGAAAAAGGGAAGAAGTCGTGTTTACTTCAGGAACAACAGGTTCAATAAATGCCCTGGCATTTTCGTTTGGCGAAAGATATATAAAGCAGGGTGATGAAGTAATTATAAGCCACCTTGAACACCATGCCAACATTGTGCCATGGCAGATGATGTGCGATCGCAAAGGCGCGATTCTCAGGGTGATACCTGTAGATGATAATGGAGAGATACTTCTTGATGAATACCTGAAGCTGCTTAATAACAGGACAAAGATTGTCGCAGTCACCCAGGTTTCGAATGCCCTGGGAACCATACTTCCGGTGAAAGAAATTGTTGAAGCTGCTCATTCCATGAATATCCCGGTGCTTGTTGACGGCGCCCAGGGAATCCAGCACGGAACAGCTGATGTTTCAGCAATGGATTGTGATTTTTATGTTTTTTCCGGGCACAAAATATATGCTCCAACAGGTATAGGTATTCTGTACGGTAAGGAAAAATGGCTTTCTGAGCTTCCGCCATACCAGGGAGGAGGCGATATGGTTGCAAATGTCACATTTGAAAAGACGACCTATAATGATCTTCCATTCAGGTTTGAAGCAGGAACAATGAACTTCACCGGTGCTATAGGACTTGGCGCTGCCCTTGACTATGTAGAATCGATAGGACTGGCGAATATAGAAAAGATGGAGAAGAAGCTTCTTTCTTATGCAACAGAGAGACTTTCAGCAATCAAAGAGGTAAGAATATACGGCACTTCTGAAAGGAAGATCCCCATCATCTCCTTCCTGGTAAAAAATGTTCATCAGTACGATACAGGCATGATACTTGACAAGCTTGGAATAGCCGTCCGCACCGGCACTCACTGTGCCCAGCCTGTTATGGACAGGTTCGGCATTGAGGGAACAGTAAGGGCATCAATGTGCTTTTATAATACAAAAGAAGAGATCGACCTGCTTGGCACGGGAATTGAAAAGGTGATAACAGTGTTTTCAAAATAGATTAAATGTCAGTCAACGAGGTTCAGGACACCATAATCGGGGAGTTTTCAGTATTTGAAGACTGGATGGATAAATACAACCTGCTGATAGAATTCGGAAAGGATCTTCCGGCCATCGATCCCGGATTCAAGGTCAAAGACTACCTGATAGAAGGCTGCCAATCGAAGGTGTGGCTGTATCCTGAGTTCAGCGGGAATAAAATCTCCTTCACTGCTGACAGTGATGCAATAATTACAAGAGGAATAGTTGCTCTGCTGATCAAAGTCCTTTCCGGCCGTACTCCTGATGAGATCATTTCTGCCGATCTTTATTTCATTGACAGGATCGGTCTCAGACAGAACCTGTCGCCGACAAGGTCAAACGGGCTTCTTTCAATGGTCAGGCAAATGAAACTGTACGCGATGGCATATAAGGCGACCGGCTGCCGGCAACCGGCTGACGGCGAAAGAAAAACAGAAAGTAAAAATGGATCCTGCTGAAAGACTTGAAACAGAGACCAGGCTGGTCGGGGTGCTTAAGAGCATTTTTGATCCGGAGATACCTGTAAATATATTCGACCTTGGTTTGATCTACAATATTGAAGTTGATGACAACCAGATAGCGCATATCACCATGACTCTTACTGCTCCCAACTGCCCGATGGCGGATCAGCTGATAGAGGAGGTCAAATATAAAGTGGCAGGCACAAAGGGAATAAAGGATTGTGATCTTAAGCTTACTTTCAATCCTCCATGGGATAAAAATATGCTCAGCGATGAGGCAAAGCTTGAACTTGGTTTTCTTTAATACAATCTTATGGAAACGGCTGATAGTTATAATCTGTCACTCCGGATAAAGGAGAAAGCTCTTGAATTAGGATTTGATATATGCGGCATAGCCAGGGCTCGCGCACTTAAAGAACGCGAATCATCATTAAAAGCATGGCTCGAGGCAGGCATGAATGATAAAATGGGATATCTTGAGAGGGAGCCTGAAAAAAGATTCAATCCGGGCCTTGTTTTCCCGGGTACAAAATCACTGGTAGTTACAGGGATCAGCTATTATTCGGAGATCAAGCAAAAGGAAAAAGAAGTTCCGGTTCTTTCCAGGTATACTTACGGAACTGATTATCATGATGTTATTCTTCCGAAACTCGAAAAAATTCTGACCTGGGTGAAAGAGAGAGTACCTGAAGCTGAAGGAAAGGCGTTTTCCGATACAGGATTTCTTCATGAGAAGTCCTGGATCAATGAAGCAGGCCTGGGGTGGCAGGGTCGCCATTCAATTATGATAAGCAAAGAGATAGGATCGTTTTTTTTCATCGGCATCCTTATGCTGAATATTGAGCTGGATTATGATGAACCATTCAAGGGTGAATTCTGCGGCAGTTGCAGATTATGCATTGATTACTGTCCGACCAGTGCCATTAATGATAACAGAACCATTGATGCAAGGAAGTGTATTTCGAACCGGACCATTGAGAACAGGGGACCGATACCTGAAGAGATAATTCCGAAGCTTGGAGGGAGAGTATATGGGTGTGACAAATGCCAGGAGGTATGTCCCTGGAATAAGAACATAAAACCAAATTCTCATCCGGAATTCATAATTGACGAAAAAATAGCCGGCATGAGCCGTGAGGAGTGGGAATCTCTTACGGAAGATCAATTTCAAAAGCTCTTTAAAAAAACTGCTCTTGTCAGGATAAAATATGAAGACTTCATGAGAAACATCTCTGCCGCACTAAAATCAATTGCCGTCTGACAGTTCTATAATTTATCCTCTATTACAGTTACAACAACCTCCCGCTGGCTTCTCGGACCGTCAAACTCACACAGGAATATATTCTGCCACGTAGATAATCCGGCATTGCCGTCAACAACCGGGATAGTCTCTGATGCGCCTACCAGCCCGGCTTTAAGATGGGCATCACCGTTATTGTCCTGATGATCATGCTCCCATATTCCCGAAGGTATCAGCCTGTTGAGCAGGGTGACAACATCATTCTGAACTGACTGGTCCCAGTTCTCCTGGATCATTATTGCTGCAGTTGAGCCTCTGGCATAGACCGAAGCAATACCGGTCCTGACTTTGCTTTCCTTTATTACTTCATGAACTTTTGCGGTAATGTCATATAAGCCGTTCTTACGGTCGGTACGGAGGGTAATTATCTTTTGCATTATAATCTTGTTTACTTTTTGAAATAAAATTAACATATGTTTTTTACCTTTCTGTCAGTATTACGTCTTATTATCAGAAAGCCGACCGGAATTTGATTGATTTTGAGATCATAGAAGAGTGCAGGAAAGGTAACCTGAGTAATTTCAGGAAGCTTGTTGGAGAAACCGCTCCGTATGCTTTCTCAGTAGCCTTCAGGATGCTTGGCGATGAAGCACTGGCTGAAGACATTGTCCAGGAAACGATGGTTACCATCTGGCAAAAGATAGGAAGAATAAGATCAGTGGATGGATTTAAAAAGTGGTTATACAAAATAGTTATAAATAAATGCTATGATGAATTGCGGAGGAAAAAAAGAATACAGGAATACAATCCAAGTGATCCGGAATGGGCAGTCATATCGAACCATCTTTCACATGAACCAGTAGCAGAAATGGAAAACCGGGAAACAGCTGCTTTGATAAGCCTTTTGACATATTGTCTGAGTCCCAGGCAGAAAGCGGTATTTGTTCTTTGCGATCTGGAAGAGATGACACTGGATGAGGCATCGGAAATTACAGGGATGAGGAAAGCAAATATTAAGGCAAACCTTCATTATGCAAGGAAAAGAATTAATGAAATGATAACAAAATATATCTGAAATGAACAGTGATGAAGCTAAATATGACAGGGTTCTGGATTTGCTCAGGAAATCCAGACCTGTTTTGGATTCAAAGGAAGAAATTGAAGAAAAGGTAATCAGGATTATCACTCAAAAACAGGATAAGAAAGAGATATCTTCAGGAGTTCTGGATTTCCTTTTCGGATGGGTTTATGTAGGATGGGTGAGAACTGGCCTCGTTGCTGCATCAGTCATCCTGATAATTGCATTTGTTTACCAGCAGGCAGTAATAATCAAACGAATAAATAACCTGAACAGGCAGGCTATATATATTGAAAGCCAGATAATTACAGGGAGATCACTTGATTCTGACGCCGGTTATTTCTACAGGCTTGCCGGAAGAAAGCTACAATCAGGAGACAAAATGATTTCTGAAAAACAAGTGAAACAGGTTATCAAATCATATAATGAACTCGAAAAGAAATATAAGGATCTGATAAAACTTATTGAAGATGATCCTGAACTGATGAAGTATATCGAGGAAAAACTTATTGAAAACAACAAGAAAAAATTTAAACTGTAATATCATGAAAAGAAAACCTTTAAAATTTGTTGTCTCTTTAATTCTCGTTATGATGGTATCATGCGGTGAACCGGAAACTGTTGTAACCGATATCGTGCATGCCGACGGATCGGTGACAAAGAAGATTGAAATGAAAAACATGGAGAATAATTTTAAAATTCCGAATGTCCAGGTGCCCTATGATTCAACCTGGATCATCAGGGATTCGCTTGAAATCAGTGAAAAGGGAGATACAACATATATCAGACATGCAGAAAAGCTGTTTGCAAGCGTTGATGAAATTAACAATGACTATCTTACAGATAGCTCTAATAACGAAGATATTACACGCAGAGCCGAATTCAGGAAAAAATTCAAGTGGTTTAATACTGAATACAGGTTTGCCGAGGTGATCGAGAAAACGATGTCTTATGGTTATCCGGTTACAAATTTTCTGAATGAAGAAGAGCTCGCCTGGTTTTATTCTCCTGATAAGATTACAAGTGAGAAATTAAACGGCCCTGACAGTTTGAAGTACAAATCATTCAGCGATTCAATCGACAAAAAAATTGAAAAATGGACAATAAGAAGTCTTATTACGGATTGGATAGGTGAATTTACGGAAATCACAAAAGGGGAAGCCCGGGGTGATATGGCCACAGAAACATTAAAGAAACGTGAGGACGAGCTTTTCAGTATAATAGAGGAAGGTGGTGAAGAATTTGACAGCCTCTGGTCGAACGGGCTTTTTATAAAGGAATTCATAGGTGAAGCCAATGCCAATAAATACCAGGCTGAAATTGATTCGGCTGGAAACATTGTTTCTGAACATATCTGGGTTGATTTCTCTGCTTATACTCAAAGGATCGTCATGCCGGGAGAGATTATAGGGACCAATGGTTTCATTGATTCTACAAAAACATTGTCCTGGCCGGTCCATTCCGATTTCTTTATGACTGAGCCATATATAATGTATGCCGAATCGAAGATCCCCAACAAATGGGCATGGATCGTATCAGGGATCTTTCTGTTGTTTGTATTTGCCGGAATAATTTTCAGGATAATTAAAAAGTAAAGGCGTTGCACGCAACGCCTTACCTAACCTAACCTAATAGCTGAGTACTACACGGCATAATCCTTAAGCATATGCATAAGCTTCTGCCGTGTGAAAAATATTCTGCTCTTAACTGTCCCGATCTTTAATCCAAGTTCCTCAGCAATCTCCTTGTATTTATAACCGTCAATATGCATCCTGAAGGGGATCCTGAAATCATCCTCAAGTGAATCGATCGCTTTTTCAATTTCATTTTCTGCATAATTCGATTCCGGTGAGATAAATCCCTTATCGTGAGGCTGGTTAAGATAATAGAGATCCTGTGTACCGTCAATTATTGTATTTTCTTTTATGTTCCTGCGGTAATTATTAATGAATGTGTTCTTCATTATAGTAAAAACCCAGGCTTTCAGGTTGGTAAAATCGACAAATTTATCTTTATGTGTAATTGCTTTTAGATATGTGTCCTGAACAAGATCCAGCGCAGTATCGCGGTCAGAAGTCAGGCTCATGGCAAACCTCTGGAGATTCGGTTTCATCCCTATAAGGTGACTGTTAAATTCTGGTGCTGTCATAGTTCTTATTTTTAATTTCTGAACAAATTTACAGACATATATAAAGATAAACAAATCTTAATATCTTATAATCCTTATATTCTAAGATCATTCTAAATAGTGAAGATTTTTAAAAGGCAGATAATAAGGTTGTTACAAATGAAAAAAGGGTATGATTACAAATTAAAAATAAATTGTATTTTTAAAGAAAAAACTCATGGAATACAGTATCAAGCTTAAGAAAGGCCAGGTATTGAGAGGATTTATTGCAAGTCCGGGAGAGAAAGTCCGCGCTAATATAATTTTTGTGCATGGACACGGCGAACATATACAGCGTTATTCAGCCTGGGCTGAACTTCTTAATAAAGAGTCAATAGGATTTACAGGAGTAGATCTTCCCGGGCATGGGCGGTCAGATGGTGCAAGGGGGTATATTAAAAGTTACGCCCTCACTGATGAAATGATTGATATTCTCCACAACAGTTCTGTAAATACGTTCCCGGGGACGCCGGTATTCATTTACGGGCATAGCATGGGTGGTGGAATAGTGCTTGATTATCTTCTCAGGAAAAAACCTGCAATAAAAGGCGCCATTGTCACATCGCCCCTTCTGAAGCTCGCTTTTGAACCTTCAAAATTTAAAATCACACTTGTAACGGTAATGAAGTATCTTCTTCCGGGGCTTATTCAGCCGTCAGGTCTGGAAGTTAATCATATCTCCCGCGACAGGGAAGAGGTTGAAAAGTACAAAGCTGATCCTCTGATTCACGACAAGATCTCAGTAAGCCTTTTTCACAGCATCATGAACGCTGCAGCATATTCTCTTGATCATGCCGCTGAACTTAAGGTGCCTCTTCTTCTGATGCATGGGAGTGATGACAGGATATGTTCACCTGAGGGCAGCCGCCTTATTGCGGCAAAAGCTCCATTGTCAGAACTGAAAATATGGGATGGGGGATATCATGAACTTCATAATGAACCGTTCAGACAGGAGGTATTTGAATTTCTTATGAAATGGATCAATAAAATTCTTGGCTCTTAAGAATAATCAATGGAACTAAGGACCACATTTAATATAACTCCTTCGCCGGAAAAAATCACTTATGATGTTCCGGTAATGTTCATCGGATCCTGTTTTGCCACCTCAATAGGCAGACAGTTTGAAGCAGGACATCTGCCTGTAATGATCAATCCTTCAGGAACGGTTTATAATCCTGTCTCCGTAATAAATACTCTTGACACAATTCTTGAAGCGAAAGAATACACCGAAAAGGATCTTTATGATTTCAATGGTACATGGCTGAGTTTTGAACACTATACCGATTTTTCCTCTGAAAACAGGCAGCTGGTACTGGAAAAGATAAATAAGCGGTCCGCTGAGGCAGGAAAGTTTCTGTCAGGAGCCGGATTCCTCTTTATAACTTTCGGAACGGCAAGAGTCTACAGGTGGAAGGCAGACGGAAGAATTGTATCCAACTGCCATAAAATCCCGGCAGCCCAGTTTACTCATGAACTGCTCGATGTTGATGATATTGAAGCACTATGGACCAGCCAGCTGGATAAGCTGCATATGAACTATCCTGAGCTTAAGATTGTTTTCACCATAAGCCCTGTCCGCCACTGGAAAGATGGTCCGCACGGAAACCAGTTAAGCAAGGCAACTCTCCTTCTGGCTGTGGAAAAACTCCTGGAGCATCCATCCCATCCTGGTTATTTCCCTGCCTATGAGCTGGTCATGGATGACCTGCGTGACTACCGGTTCTATGCCGATGACATGCTTCATCCTTCTGATGCAGCTGTGGATTATATATGGAATGCATTTTCCGGATGCTATTTTGATAAGAATACTCTTGATACCTGGAGAGAGGTTGAAAAGATCACCAAAGCTGTATCTCACAGGATACAATCAGGGTCGAATGAGAGTATAAGAGCATTTGCAGAAAACATTCTCAAAAAGATAGATATGCTTTGTGCAAAGAGACCATCAATTGATCTCACGGCTGAAAGGGAATATTTTCTTAACCTGAAGAATAACAGGGAGATTCCTGGCCAGGCGCCTTCGTCACTGCTCTCTCCCCATTAGAACTAAATAAAACTTATTCTGTTGTCGTAAGGGTAAAATAGCTATTTCAATCCGTCAATAAGCCTCAGAAAGCCTGCAGGATCACCGGTAATCATCATTTTATCAGAGTACTTCCTGTCTGGCTCTTCGGGAGAATCTGTAAAGATTATCTTTTTAATCATCAGCGATTTGCCAAGGTTGTTGAAATATGCAGTCTTCTTTCTGGCAAAATCAAAACCGCTTGAATTCACAATAAGGTAATCAAATGGCTTGATTTTGCAGATCTCAATCACTTCCGATGCGGGAAGTATCCCCCCGGGGAAAATGACATCAAATCCGCGCTTTTTTAATGCATATTTATAGAAAAGAAAATTATTGTCAGAAAGAATATCTGTCGTATTGATCATGGCTATGGAAGACCTTGCTTTACCCGGGCGGGGTTTGAGCAGGTTATCCTCAACAATTATAATATGCCTGATGACATTCCTGATGAACTGCTCCTGAGCCCTTGATAAGCTACCGGTCTGCCAGAGTATTCTTGCTTTTTCAAGTAACGGATGAAGGTACCTTGAATAAGCTTCCTCCACTCCGTGATTTCTTATATAGGGGAGAAGAGTCTCTTTGAATAATTCTTCGTTGAATTTTATTGCAGACATCAGAATTTTTCCCGGCTGAAAATTCTGATCAGTCTCATCCCTGCTGCTGCTTAACTCCATTACCAGCCGGGTAAGCTCATCCTCATTCAGTCTGGCAATCTTTGATATTTTCATCCCGTTCCTGTTCAGGAATGAGACATTCAGGATTTTTTTCAGCTCCGATTCATTGTAAGTTCTTATGTTAGAATCGGTTCTGTCAGGTTCAAGAATTCTGTACCTTTTTTCCCATATCCTGATCGTATGGGCTTTGATTCCTGAGAAATTCTCAAGATCCCTGATTGAAAAAACACTGTTTCCTTCTTCCATGGCTAAAAAGTAAATAAAAACAAGACATATCACTTCCCTGGTAATAAACAAACTGTCAAAAGTATTGTTTAGCGGGAAGCATGCGAAAAACTGAAAAACTTATGTCCAACAGCAGATTTTCCCCCGAAAATCCGTATAAAATGTGAAAATAAATATTTATTCGGATTGTTCAACCATAATTTTCTTAACAACCCTCACATTGTCGCTGAAAATGATTGTCACGAGATACATCCCACGCTGAGGATTATCCAGAACAATCTTTGTAATAGTCAGAGGATTATTATACTGAGCCCTGAAAATATCCTGTCCAATAATATTGGTGATCTTAACAAAGGAGATCTCCTTGTCGCTTCTGATGGTAAAGCTGTTTTCCGTTACCGGTACAGGATATATGTTAATATTGATATTTGCAGCATCAGCGTATGCGTTCTTCTGAATATCGTACGAAGTAAAATTAACGGAATCCTTCTGGGCCTGAAGGCTTATGGTAAAAATGACAAGAAAAACCAGGAGTATACTCTTTTTCATTGATACCGTTTTGTGATTTACATCAAAAATTGTGCTAAAGTTAATAATTTTTCAGTTAAAATGCTCAAGGTAATCCCCGGCCCGCTTCAGATCATCAGGTGTATCAATCCCGATACTTTCCCATTTCGTGACTGCAGTTCTTATCCTGAAACCGTTTTCGATCCATCGGTTCTGCTCAAGGGATTCAGCTTTTTCAAGAGCGCTCACCGGAAGATTTGTTATTCTTTTAAGCACATCTGTTCTGTACGCATAAAGGCCGACATGCTTGTAAAAAACATGCTTTTCAGACCATTCCTGCGGTTCGGAATCCCTGATAAAAGGTATGGCTGTCCTGCTGAAATATATTGCATTGCCTTCTGAATCAAGTATAACCTTCGGCTGGTTGGGGTTAAAGATATCCTCACCCGGGGATGTCTCCCTGACAAGAGTGGCAATTTCAACATCCTTACGGGTAAAACACGATTTCAGAAGTTCTATCTGTTCCGTCCTTACAAAAGGTTCGTCTCCCTGGATATTTATGATGATATCAATCCTTTTGCCTGTCTGCTCCATTATCAGATCAGCTGCTTCAGCACAGCGATCGGTCCCGCTGAGATGTTCCGGAGAGGTCATTATTGCCCTGCCTCCGAATTTCTGTACCTCCTCAAAGATCCTTTTATCGTCAGTGGCAACATAAACAGAATCCACAGAACTTTTTACCCGGTCATAAACCCTCTGTACCATTGTTTTGTCACCAATCATGGCAAGAGGCTTGCCCGGGAACCGTTTTGATGCATAACGTGCCGGTATAATGCCGGTAAATTGATATCGCTTCATCATGCGAATTTAAGAAAAATGCATTTCCCAATGTCTTAAAAAAATCTTAAATTCGCACATTCGTTTTTACAGTACATGAAAGATCTTCAAAATATTAAGCAAAGGTTCAGCATTATAGGTAATTATGAGGGACTTAACCGGGCTATTGATATTGCTGTACAGGTTGCGCCAACAGATCTTTCAGTACTTATTACAGGCGAGAGCGGAACCGGCAAGGAGGTTTTTCCGCAGGTAATTCATAATCACAGCTCCAGGAAGCACGGGCCATATATTGCTGTAAACTGCGGGGCAATTCCCGAAGGGACAATTGATTCGGAATTGTTCGGACATGAAAAGGGCTCATTTACAGGAGCGACCGACAGCAGAAAAGGATATTTTGAAGTTGCTGATAAAGGGACTATATTCCTTGATGAGGTTGCCGAATTGCCTTTGTCGACACAGGTCCGACTTCTCAGGGTTCTTGAGACAGGTGAGTTTATAAGGGTCGGTTCTTCAAAAGTTCAGAAGACCAACGTAAGGATGATTGCTGCCAGCAATATGGATCTCGCAGGTGCAATTGACCGTGGGAGGTTCAGGGAGGATCTTTATTACAGGCTTAATACAGTGCCAATCAGAATCCCTCCATTAAGAGAGCGGGGGGATGACATCTTCCTTCTGTTCAGGAAATTTGCTGTCGATTTCGCTGAAAAATACAGAATGCCGGCAATACGTCTTGAACCTGATGCAAAGAACATACTGATGAACTATCACTGGCCGGGTAATGTCAGGCAGCTGAAGAATATCACAGAACAGATCTCAATAATTGAACATGAGCGGGACATAAAACCATCTGTACTCAAGGCATATCTTCCGGATTATGATGGCGTAAAACTGCCGGCAGTAATTAAAAGGGATGACGAAAAATCATTCTCGTCGGAGAGGGAGATCCTTTACAAGATACTTTTCGATATGAAAAGTGATATGAACGACCTGAAAAAGCTTGTATATGATCTTATCCAGCGAGGAGATATGGATGTTGCCATTGATGAATCAAGTTCCAGGGTTGTAAAGAACCTCTTCAGGGATACTGCAGAACGGAGAGCTTCAAATATACAGGACGGAACTCCGTCAGAATTTGCTCCTCACCAGGGACGAGAAGACATACAGGATACGGAAGAGATAGTTGAAGAGTCATTATCGCTCGCCGACAAGGAGGTTGAAATGATAAGGAAAGCTCTTGAAAAATTCAATGGGAAGCGTAAACTTGCAGCTCATGAGCTCGGTATTTCAGAAAGAACACTGTACCGTAAAATCAAGGAGTATGGGATTGAAATGTAGAAAAAGAAATATTAGAGCGGCAGGTGCAGCACTGATCACATACTTAACATGCGTTTTGTTTATTCTCAACGGATGCAAGATCACTTATTCATTTTCCGGTGCAAGCATTTCTCCGGATGTTAAAACATTAAGTGTTCAGTACTTTCAGAACAGGGCCGACCTTGTTCAGCCCGGGCTAAGCCAGTACATCACGGATGCCCTGACTGACAAATGCAAAGCCCAGACCAATCTCAGCCTGGTAAACGGCATCGGGGATGTGGATTTTGAAGGCGAGATCACAAATTATAATACTGTTCCCCTGACGATTGCCGCAGACGCACAGGCAGCCACAAACAGGTTTACAATTACAGTGAAGGTTAAATTCACCAACTCTGTTGATCCTGATTTAAGCTATGATCAGACATTTTCGCGGTATGCAGATTATGACAGCAGTCTCGACCTGGCACAGGTTGAGAAGGAACTCTCTGAAGATATTGTTGAGCTTCTTATCGAGGATATTTTCAATAAGGCTTTTGTGAACTGGTAACCATCATGAACCGGAACGACTTCCTGAGAATGATTGAAAATGCAGGTCCTGCCGACCGTCACACGATCGGTGAGGTCACTGAGCTTATTGATATTTTCCCTTATTTCCAAAGCGCTTATCTTCTTCTGCTTAAAGGGCTAAGCAATACATCAGATGTAAAATTTGAAAACCAGCTCAGGATCTCTGCAATGCATATTGCCGACCGTGAAGTTTTGTATTATTTTCTTAAGAAGGAGAGGAAAGAATCTGGCATGCCTGAAATATCAGAAAAGACCCAGGCTGCCACAATCAGTGCTCAGGAAGACAGCCAGCAGGTGGTAATTGAACTGGCAAAAAACAGCGAGGATCTTATAAATGAAATAGAAAAAAGCACCGATGCAGGGAATCCTAAGGAAATAGCGGCAGACGGATCACTGTCCGAACAGCGGCTTTTTTCAATTCATGCCGAATCTGACAGCGGAGACTCGGTTGCAACAGTATTTGTCATAGACGAGGAATCAGGAGAAGAGGAGGAAAGGGTGACATACATGGATCCGGGATTTTCTTATCCTTCAGAAAAAGCAGAAGATCTTCTGGAACTTGATACGGAAACAGGAGTCCCGCTATCGGAAGAAGCTGAATGGGATGACAGCAGGGAACCTGTGAAGGTTGAAGCCGACATGAAAAAACTGCAATTGGAGCTGATTGATAAATTCATACTGGCAAATCCGAGAATTGAACCTGTCAGGGAAAAAACAGAAATACCCCAGGTGGATATCTCAAAACCTTTCATTGAGGAGAAAGGAGAATTTATTACAGAAACACTTGCAAGAATTTATGCCAACCAGGGGTACTACTCCAGGGCAATAGATATTTATGAGAAATTATGTTTGAAATATCCGGAAAAAAGCAGTTACTTTGCGACTCAAATTGAAAAGGTGAAAGAACTATTAAAAAAGTGATCAGATGGGAGTCTATATTTTTGTTTCAATAGTAATTATCATAGCCTGTGTCCTTCAGATACTGATTGTTCTTGTTCAGAATTCCAAAGGAGGAGGGCTGGCAGCCAATTTTACTTCTGCAGGTCAGACTATGGGTATTCGTAAAACAGCCGATTTCCTGGAAAAATCGACATGGACAATCGCTGCTGCAATTCTTATTCTCTGTGTTGTTGCTACAGCTTCAATTCCCCGCGGATCGGTTTCTGAACAATCACGAATTCAGAGCCAGATTGATAATGCCGTTGATCCCAACGCTATACCTACACTTCCGACAGCTGTTCCGCAGACAACTACAACTCCTTCAACGGAAGGTGAGCAACCTGAAAACTGAAAAATTCGGTGAAATAATGATATATAAAAGTGTCAGTTTGTCATATTCCGGCACTTTTTTTTTCATTTCTGACACTTTTCCGGGTTTGGCATAAAATATGTTTAAAAAGCAAACGTCATAACGAACTAACTTTAAAACTAAATAAACATGGCACAATTAAAAGGTAAAATTCTGGCAGGCAAGGTTCTTGTAAAACCTGATGAAGCTGAGGCTAAAACTGCCAGCGGAATAATCATTCCTGATTCCGCAAAAGAGAAACCCCGTCAGGGTAAAGTTATACTTGTTGGAGCACCAAAGAAAGACGAGGAAATGGAAGTCAAGAAGGGCGACGTTGTCCTCTACGGAAAGTACTCAGGGCAGGAGCTTACCATTGATGGTGAAGACTATCTGCTTATATCACAGTCAGATATTCTTTTTATAGCTTAATTAAAAACTAAAAAATCTATTCATTATGGCAAAAGAGATTAAGTACAATATTGAAGCACGTGCTCTTCTGAAAGAAGGAGTTGATCAATTGGCAGATGCAGTCAAAGTGACCCTGGGCCCGAAAGGCCGCAATGTCGTCCTGGAGAAAAAATTCGGAGCTCCCCAGATTACAAAAGATGGTGTTACAGTTGCAAAAGATATTGAACTGTCAGACGCCTATAAAAATTTAGGTGCTCAGATGGTGAAAGAAGTTGCTTCGAAAACAGGAGATATAGCTGGTGATGGAACAACTACTGCAACAGTCCTGGCTCAGGCTATTATAAATGTAGGGCTGAAAAACATTACAGCTGGAGCAAACCCGATGGATGTTAAAAGAGGGATTGATTTAGCAGTTGAGAAAGTTGTCAAACATCTGGTGTCACAGGCAACAGTAATAGGTGACGATCTTTCTAAGATTGAACAGGTCGCACGAATTTCTGCAAATGATGACCAGGAGATAGGGAAGCTTATTGCTGAAGCTATGAGCAAAGTTCATAAGGAGGGAGTTATTACTGTTGAAGAATCAAAAGGTACTACTACTTCTGTTGAAGTTGTTGAAGGGATGCAGTTTGATCGCGGATATATTTCAGCTTATTTTGTTACCAATGCAGAAAAGATGGAAGCAGAGCTTGAAAATCCTTATATTCTTATTTATGACAAGAAAGTATCTTCAATGAAAGATATGCTTCCTATTCTTGAATCATCTGCCCAGACAGGCAAACCTCTTCTTATCATATCTGAAGATGTTGAGGGAGAAGCGCTTGCAACACTCGTTGTGAACAGGCTTCGCGGATCTCTGAGGGTATGTGCCGTAAAAGCACCAGGATTCGGAGACAGAAGGAAAGAGATGCTTGAGGATATTGCCATCCTGACAGGAGGTACTGTAATATCTGAAGAAAAAGGATTGAAACTGGAACATGCAACGCTCGACATGCTTGGAACAGCTGAAAAAATCACTGTTAACAAGGAAAATACAACAATTGTCAACGGTGCCGGCGATAAAGAAATGATCAAAGCACGCGTAGGTCAGATCAAACAGCAGATGACAACAACCACATCTGATTATGATAAAGAGAAGTTACAGGAACGGCTTGCCAAGCTTGCAGGAGGCGTTGCAGTTCTATATATTGGAGCTGCTTCTGAGGTTGAAATGAAAAACAAGAAAGACCGCGTGGATGACTCACTGCATGCGACACGGGCTGCGATTGAAGAAGGTATTGTTCCCGGCGGCGGTGTTGCTTATATCCGTGCAATAGCATCTCTTGAAGGCCTTAAAGGTGAAAACGAAGACCAGACAACTGGCATTGAAATAATTAAACGTGCAATTGAAGAACCTTTACGTCAGATAGCTATCAATTCAGGCAGGGAGGGTGCTGTTGTTGCCCAGAACGTAAAATCAGGCAAAGGCGACTATGGCTACAATGCTCAAACCGATAATTATGAAAAACTTAATAAATCAGGTGTTATTGATCCGGTTAAGGTTGTACGCGTTGCCCTTGAGAATGCAGCATCAATTGCAGGAATGTTCCTGACGACCGAAGCTGTGGTTGTTGAGGAGAAAGAAGAACATCCTCCGATGTCCCCGCAGGGTATGGGTGGAGGAATGCCGGGAATGATGTAGAATTACCCCCTGCCCCCTAAAGGGGTTTTAATGGGTGAAATTAAAGTGAATAAGAGCCGGGTCAGAAGCCTGGCTCTGCACATTTTAGCCCCCCTTCAGAGCTTGCACTGAGCGGAGCGAAGCAGGGGGAGTGGGGGTAAAAAAATTTATATATTTGCACCTGATTTGTACATAAGATCCTGATGAACAACATCCGTAATTTCTGTATCATCGCGCATATTGACCATGGTAAAAGCACCCTGGCCGACAGGCTGCTCGAAAAGACAAATACAATTGCGGAAAGGGAATTCAAGGATCAGGTCCTTGACGATATGGACCTTGAAAGGGAGAGAGGCATAACTATAAAGAGCCATGCCATCCAGATGGAATATGTTACAGGGGAGAACAAATACTACCTGAACCTTATTGACACTCCCGGTCACGTTGATTTTTCATATGAAGTATCACGGTCAATAGCAGCATGTGAAGGCGCCCTGCTTGTGATTGATGCCACTCAGGGAATACAGGCACAGACAATATCAAACCTGTATATGGCAATAGATCATGACCTTGAAATAATACCTGTCATCAATAAGATGGATATGGCCAATGCCATGCCCGAAGAAGTTAAGGATCAGATTGTGGACCTTGTCGGCTGCAACAGGGAAGATATTATTGAAACAAGCGCAAGGACAGGAATGGGAGTTGACAGAATACTTAGTGACATTGTTCACAAAATACCTCCGCCGAAAGGCGATCCTGATGCACCGCTGCAGGCACTCATTTTTGACTCAATATTCAATTCGTTCAGAGGTATAATAGCTTACTTCAAGATCAGAAACGGCACGCTTCGTAAAGGTGACAAGGTAAAATTTATGAGCACAGGACACGAATACACTGCAGAAGAAATAGGAGTGCTTAAGCTCAGACAGGATCCGCGTGATGTAATGATGACAGGAGACGTGGGATATATTATTACCGGTGTAAAAATATCCTCTGAGGTAAGAGTAGGAGATACTATTACACAGGTAAAGAATCCATGTGATATAGCCATCTCAGGATTTGAAAATGTGAAGCCGATGGTATTTGCCGGTTTGTACCCGGTTGATGCAGACGAGTATGAAGACCTGAGAAGTTCTATTGAAAGACTTCAGCTCAATGATGCGTCCCTTTCTTTTGTTCCGGAATCTTCGGCAGCGCTGGGCTTCGGATTCAGATGTGGTTTCCTTGGACTGCTTCATATGGAAATAATCCAGGAACGTCTTGACAGGGAATTCAACATGGATGTAATTACCACTGTACCTAATGTTTCATTCAAGGTATATACAACAAAGGGAGAGGAAATAGATGTCCATAATCCTTCAGGACTTCCGCCTGTCACCAATATTGAGCGTATTGAAGAACCCTATATAATTGCACAGGTTATCACTTTGTCGGAGTATGTAGGTTCAATAATGAAACTCTGCATTGACAAAAGAGGCATTTTAAAGAACCATGTTCATCTTACAAGGGACAGGGTCGAGCTTACCTTTGAAATGCCTCTTTCGGAAATAGTTTTTGATTTTTATGATAAGCTTAAAAGCATTTCAAAAGGTTATGCATCATTTGATTACTATTACACAGCCTACCAGAAAGCCGATCTTGTAAGGCTTGACCTGCTTCTGAACGGGGAAATGGTTGATGCGCTTTCAACTCTTATCTACAGGGGTCATGCTTATGAATTCGGACGCAAAATGTGTGTCAGGCTTAAGGAACTTATTCCCAGGCAGCAGTTTGAAATAGCAATACAGGCAGCCATAGGTGCAAAAATAATTGCCAGGGAAACAGTCAAGGCAGTCAGAAAGGACGTGACTGCAAAATGTTACGGCGGCGATATAACAAGAAAAAGGAAGCTTCTTGAGAAACAGAAAAAAGGGAAGAAAAGAATGCGTCAGATAGGTAACGTTGAGGTGCCCCAGCAGGCTTTTCTTGCAGTTTTAAAATTAGATTAGGTATTTCTAATTAAAAAGATTAACTTAGCCAGAGTTAACAGAAAACAGGTATTTAAAATATCTTAATCCTGATTATCTAACCTGAATATCCTTCCCCGGATTTCTGTAAGTCCGGGGTTTTGCTTTTCAGCTTATAAGCTTATATCCTCTGCCGTGGACATTCAGGATTTTAACTGAAGGATCATTTTTCAGATATTTGCGCAGCCTGGTTATATAAACGTCCATGCTTCTGGCATTGAAATAATTATCGTCGATCCATATAGTTTTAAGTGCAAAATTACGCTCAAGGATTTCATTGCCATGCTGGCACAGCAACTCAAGGAGCTCGGATTCCTTTGTTGTAAGTCTGATGGATTTATCTCCAAGAACCAGCATCTGCTTCAGTGGTTCAAAAGTGTATTTACCGATTGTGTATTTATCTTCCTTTCTGGGAGCTGTTGTACCCCTGGTTCTTTTTATGATTGCCTGTATCCTGTAAAGCAGCTCCTCCATAAGGAAGGGTTTTGTTATATAATCATCAGCTCCGGTCCTGAAACCCTCAAGAATATCATCTTTCTGACCTTTTGCAGTCAGAAAAATAACCGGGATATCCGGATTGATCTTGCGTATCTCCTTTGCCAGGGTAAGTCCGTCCATCTCCGGCATCATGATATCGAGGATGCACAAGTCATATTGCTTAACAGAAAATGATTCGAGCGCCTGGCTGCCGTTTCCGAAAAGTGATGTCTCCATGCTCTTGGCTGCAAGATAATTTCTCAGCAGGGACCCAAGGTTGCTGTCATCCTCAGCAAGAAGAATTCTGATACTTTTCATTTTTATCCGTTTTGTGGAATGAATAGGGTAAATTTTGTTCCTTTATTAAGCTGACTTTCAGCCTTGATCGTTCCGTGATGTTCCTCCACTATTTCCTTCACATAGCTTAATCCAAGGCCGAATCCTTTTACATTGTGCAGGTTTCCTGAATGAACACGATAGAATTTGTCATATATCCTTCTGAGATTTTCCTTGCTGATGCCTATTCCGTTGTCTTCAACAGAAATGATAATTCCTTTTCTTGCGTTGCGTGTCGAGACATTAATCTCAGGACTCTTATCTGAATATTTGATAGCATTATCAATCAGGTTCGAAATTGCATTTAGGAAGTGTTCCTCATCTGCCATTACGAGGCTCTCTTTTGCATTAAAGTTCCTGATTATTTTTCCGTTTCTGCTCCCGGTCTGAAGCGAAAAATTGTCACAGGCATTGTTCAGGATATCATGAATATCCAGTTCTGAAAAACTGAATTTCATCTTTGTCTTTTCAAAAATGGCCATCTGTAAAACCTTCTCCACATGAAATTTGAGCCTCATGCTCTCATCAGAGATTACTTTGGCAAGATTCTCAAAGTTTTTATTTTCTTCAGGGATGGTTTTATCAGCTATCATCTGTGATGCAAGTGATATGGTTGAAATCGGTGTTTTCAGCTCATGAGTCATGTTGTTTATGAAGTCATTTCTTATCTCCGAGATTTTTTTCTGACGGAATATCACAATAAAGGTCCCGGTAGCAAGTATCAGCAGCAAAAGTGTGAAAAGAAGCGATAAAAAGCCAAGGTTCCCGATCTCCCTGAACTTGTACTGGTCTTCATCGAGGCAGTACATTACAAGCTGATGCTGACCTGGAACAGGGTCATTTGGGAAAAGCTGCCGGATGAATTTATTGGTTCCTGGTTTATCGGTAAAACCGGGGGTTTTGTAAATTAAACCTACACGACCGGAACGAACTGAAAACTCAAAATCGAGATAGATCCCTGCATTATTCAATTCGTTTCCGAGTAATGTTTTAAGATTTTCAGGGGCGATTCTCTCCCTGATATCAGGTGTATTACGAAGGATCTTATCCATGATTGTCTCAAGGACAACTATTTTGTTTGAGACCCTTCCGGTAAGCTCGGCGCTTAATGATTCAACTGAAGTTTCGACAGATTCAGCGGGAGGTAATGAAACAGGATTTTCAGAGGTTATAAGAATTTTCTGTCCCGAGCTCGTTATAGTTATTGATTCCTCAGGATTTTCAAGTCCGTACATTTCGAGAAGCTCCGAGTATGGCTGGTATAATCTTAGTCTTTTTGCCAGCGGTGAATTGGCAGGGATCACTGCTGTCACGGAATCGGTTGTTTCAGGATCAAGCTCGTCGACAATCCTCTTAATAAGCTCATCCTCTTCAAGCTGAAGGACTACTGATTCAAGGGCCTGGTTTGCCAGGAGCCTGAACTGCTGATCGGTTATTTTAATAGCATTACGGATCCAGGACAGCTGAATCAGAATTAATCCTGATATTGCGAGAAAGAAGAAAACTGCCAGTAATACAATGGTAATCCGTTTCATACAGGTACAAAAGTACTTGGATATAAATTAGGAAGTCACTCTCTTTAACTTTCTTTAACAATACATCCTGTTTAATGTATTGTAAAGGAATTCAATATTGTTAAAAAGAATAAAAAAATTTAACTTTTAGTTAAAATGTTGTTAATATTCAGGGATTTAGCTAAAAATACTTTTTTATAACAATCAGCGTATTTATATTTGCATATGATTTGGCATGAAATTTGGGTTACACAATACAGAGGTTTTTTTCATAGGTTAGGTTAGTTTTAGGGTTATCAAAAAATGAGGCTGACGTTCTGGTCAGCCTCTTCTCTTTTATAACAATTGTGTTACCGCAATCATTTACTTCCATCTACTTTTTCTTAAGTTGTGAAAGGTGCATGATCTTTCTGACTTCCATGTCTTTATACTTGGCTGTATTGAACAGGTGTTTCCTGATGAGGTGGGTTTTCTTTTTCTGAAGCCAGGTAAGGTCTATTGTGTAAGATGATCCGTTTTTAAAATTTAGCAGAACTTTTTTCTCCTTATGCGGCATCACAAGATCTTTAATTTCAGCCCACTGAAACGAGTATTTAACTGGCTTAATGACTCCGTACCTGAATTCAATCTTATCATCATCAATACTAAAGAACAGATCCTTTCTCTTTATTGTGGCAAAGGTTGAAATTAGACCGACCAACAGGCTGATCCCGAACGGAGCCATACATAATGATGGTTTTATCTCGTGGAGTCCGAAGACAGGGCTTGCAATCAGAACTCCGACACCTCCCATAAAAAACAAGCCTGTAAAACTCCATAACAGGATCTTTCTTCCTTTTGAAAACTCCTCTTCTGTTAAATCAAAGTATATGCTTTCCATATTCTAATGGATTAGGTGAAACAGATTCTTATCCTTTAATGAATCAGGATCAATATTGAATACTGCAGTAATACATTCTGATTCCCTGAGCGCTGAGACAGCCTGATCAATATTTATTTCATTATCAGGATCATGTATCCGGAAAAAATAATCAATATTTTTCAGCTTTCTGACAAGATGATTCTTCCCTGACCGGTTTGATGTCAGGTCATATTCCAGGTTATGCGATTCAGAGGAGTCAGAGAACCTGCTGAAAGTCATTTCATCGCCGGTTCCGGTGGTAATAGTCACCGGTGAACTGTTCTTAAGCGAGATCTTCAGCTCTTTATTCAGCACCAGAGACAATCTATAATGAGGCTCTGCAGATACAATACCCAGGAGAACAGATTCATTATTCTGACTAATTTGCAGTTGTACGCGTCTGATTTTAGGTTTGGCTCTCATACTGAGACTTCCTAACCTATAAAGATAGGTAAAATAAGAAGATCAAGTTTAAAAATCCGCTGAAATATCTTTGATCCTTCTCCAGGCAAGGCTTGATGCTTCCTGTTCCGCTTCCTTCTTTGATGTGCCCTGCCCCCTGGCAAACTCCTCCCTGTTAATAAAGAGAGTTGTGGAAAATACAGATTTCTTAAGATCGAAATCATATTCCTCATTGTAGGTAAAGATCAGGTTTGCCTTATTCTTCTGAACCCATTCAAAAACAAGGCTTTTATAATCCGTATCAGTTTTTACTATCTCATCCAGGTCAAGGTATTTATTAAGCACCTTCTTTATGAATAGTTTCTTGGTTTTCCTGAATCCCTTGTCGAGAAATACTGCTCCAAGGAGAGCCTCAAAAGCATCTCCGAAGAGGTTCCGGGTAGTGTGATTTGAACTTATATTGCTTACAACAATCTTATTGATGCCCATGGAAACAGAAAGATGGTTAAGAACCTCCCTGTTTACAATCCTGGCTCTTATTTTCGTCATAAAGCCTTCTGAGGCATCCGGGAACTTTTCGAACAGGAAATCAGACAGAATTGCATCCAGGATAGCATCACCGAGGTACTCGAGTCTTTCATTATTCACCCTTTTACCGTCGGGTAGCGTAAATGATGCTGAGCGATGTATGAAAGCAATCTCATATAATCTCAGGTTACCTGGTTTGAATCCGAGGATCTTTCTCAGACGGGAACCGAATTCCCGTTTGTCAAGCAAATAAGTACCATTTGATTTTCTGGAGAGCAAGGATATTATCCCTCAGCTTTTATGATGACAATTGAAGCGTTATGACCGCCAAATCCGAAAGTATTGCTGATGGCAGCCTTTACTACTCTTTTCTGTGCCTTGTTGGCCGTGATATTCAGCTTTTGATCTATCTGCGGATCGGGAACCTTAAAGTTAATTGTAGGCGGGATGATTTGCTGGGCAATGGCCATGATGGTTGCAATGGCTTCTATTGCTCCTGCAGCACCCAGAAGATGACCTGTCATTGATTTTGTCGCGCTGATATTAAGCTTATAGGCATGTTCCCCGAACACTGTCAGGATAGCCCTTGCTTCGGAAATATCTCCAAGGGGAGTAGCTGTGCCGTGGACATTAATATAATCAATATCCTCAAGTTTAAGACCAGCTTCCTGTACTGCAAGTTTCATTACGTTACAGGCACCAAGACCTTCAGGGTGTGGTGCTGTAAGGTGAAAAGCATCTGCGGTCATGCCTGTCCCAGCCAGTTCAGCATACATTTTGGCTCCTCTGGCCTTTGCATGTTCAAAGTCCTCGACTATAAGCGCTCCAGCACCTTCGCCCATTACAAATCCATCCCGGGTAAGATCGAATGGTCGCGAGGCAGTCAGGTATTCCTCATTTTTGGTCGACATTGCCATCATCGCATTGAATCCTCCTATTCCCGGTTCATTGATTGAGGCTTCAGAGCCTCCGGCGACAAAAATATCAGCTTTACCAAGCCTGATATAATTAGCTGCATCGATCAGCGAGTGAGTTGATGAAGCACATGCTGAAACTGTAGCAAAATTGGGTCCTCTCAGTCCGTATCTTATTGATAATGAACCTGAGGCGATATTTGCTATCATTTTGGGAATAAAGAAGGGACTGAAGCGGGGTGTTCCGTCACCAAGAACGTAACCTCTTATTGCTTCATAGAAAGTGAATAATCCCCCGATACCTGATGACCAGATAACTCCAACCCGGTCCTTATCAACTTTATCCAGATCTAAACCTGAATCAGTAAGTGCTTCTGCGGCAGCAACATGAGCAAACTGGGAATAAAGATCAAGTTTATTGGCCTCTTTTCTGTCGAAATAATTGGACGAATCGTATCCTTTGACTTCACACGCGAATTTGGTTTTGAACTTTCCAGTGTCAAAGCGGGTAATCATACCCGCTCCGCTTATTCCATTTTTTAATCCTTCCCAATAATCATGCAAATTATTACCTATAGGAGTCAGTGCTCCAAGTCCGGTAATTACAACTCGTCTCATTAGTGGGTATTAGCTATGCAAAACTATTTTGCATTTTCCTCAATGTACTTGATAGCATCACCAACGGTACTTATTGTTTCTGCCTGGTCGTCAGGAATTCCGATATTGAATTCTTTTTCGAATTCCATGATCAGCTCCACAGTATCAAGAGAGTCTGCACCAAGATCGTTAGTGAAACTGGCTTCCGGGGTGACCTCTGATTCGTCAACACCAAGCTTGTCAACAATAATCTCCTTTACTCTTGCGGCAATGTCAGACATAGTGATAAATTTTAATTAATAATAATTTAGAACCATGCAAAGAAATATATTTGTACTTTATTTTTCAAATGATTTAAGGTTTTTTATTTGTCGCTCATGCTAAAACGCTAATATACACTATAATAAACTTATAATCAAAAAATTTTTACCTGTAAATTCTGAAGAGTTAACTGTCATAAAATGAGAAATATAGCTATTCTGGCCTCCGGTTCAGGAACCAATGCTGAAAATATAATAAAATATTTTTCGAATAGTAAGACAGCTGAAGTAAAGCTTGTTTTGTCGAACCGGCGTGAAGCCTTCGTATTAAAAAGGGCTGAAGCATTTAAAGTAAAAAGCTGTTTTTTCGACCGAAATGACTTTTACACTTCCGGGAAGGTGCTGAATATCCTGGCTGAAAACAGGATAGATTTTATTGTGCTCGCCGGATTTCTGTGGCTTGTTCCCGGCAGCTTACTGGAGAAATATGAAGGGCGCATTGTAAATATTCATCCTGCCCTTCTGCCACGCTACGGAGGGAAAGGAATGTACGGTGAAAAAGTGCATAATGCCGTCCTCGCAAATCATGATGCCGAATCAGGTATAACAATACACTATGTGAATAAGCGATATGATGAGGGAGACATTATTTTTCAGGCAAAATGTAAAGTGGAAAATAATGATACAGCAGACTCACTTGCCGCCAGGGTGCATGCCCTGGAGTATGAACATTTTCCTAAAGTAATTGAAAATCTTATAATTAATTTATAGTATCCTGCTTAATTGTTTCAAGCAGGCTCATCACCACGACCCTGTTTTTATCAAATACCGGTCTGTTCTCTTCCCGGACAGGCTCAACAGGCGGAGCATCAACCTTCAGAGGATCTACTGGTGATCCGTTCTGATAAAACCTGAAATCAAGATGAGGACCGGTAGAAAGTCCGCTGCTTCCAACAAATCCAATGATATCACCCTGTTTTACAAAAGCTCCCTGTGTAATTCCGGGTCCGAACCGGCTGAGATGGAGGTAGGCAGTTGAATAGACGCTGTTATGAACAATCCTTACCATCTTGCCCGAACCGTTTTCCGTACCTGTTGAAACCACTCTTCCGTCTCCTATGGCATAAACCGGAGTTCCGACGGGTGCAGCATAGTCAACTCCGTGATGAGGTCTTCTTATCCTAAGGACAGGATGCATCCTGCTGGCCGAGAAACGGGAAGTGATCCTTGAGAATTTCAACGGGGATTTCAGGAAGGCTTTTCTGAGGCTGTTACCTTCAGCATCAAAAAAAGTCTCCTTGCCGTCCTGGATAAAAGGAATTGCTGTGGTTGTCTTTCCTGCCCATGTAAATTCCGCACCGAAAATCCTGCCAGGCCCCAGGGATTCATCATCTATGAACATCTCCTCATAAATTATCTTGAAGCTGTCTCCTTCCTGCAGTCCAAAAAAATCGACAGTCCATGCAAAGATCTCCGATAGTTTTGCGACCAGCATAGGGTGAGATCCACCGGCAATCATTGATTCCCAGAGAGATGTTTCAATAATTCCTGATGAATACCTGATTATTTTTCTGATCTGCTTTCTAAAAGGAGTGATATTGAGAGAATCATTAAAGCTGAAAATATAGCATGTGGAAGGATCGTGTTCATAAACAAGGTACCTTGCCCTTGCACCTGAATCAGTATCGCAGAATAGTGTATAGTTTTTGCCGGCTCTTATTGTCCTTACATCAAAAACGGATGATGAATTTCTTATTAGCTGATCAATTTCCTGCATAGTAATGCCGTGTTCAAGAAGAATATGGGAGAGGAATCCATTTGGCCTGATATGTCCGGTGACAATGTTAAATGAGTCTGCGGGAATGCCAAATAGAAGAGTAGGGGCTTTCGTTGCCTGCTCAGGTATAGAGTCTGAAACCTGACTCACCGGCTCAGATTGTTCCCTGTTGAAATAACTGCAGGAAACAGCAAGCAGGAATGATAAAACTAAAAGAGCAGCGCCTATTCTTGCAAACATCAGCAGATCAGGTTTTGGGTTTAATCACAATGTTCACAATCCGGTTAGGTACCACAATTATATTAGATATAGTTCCGGCATCGAGCCATTTTTTTGCCCTCTCATCTGCCAGCACATTTTTGATTATATCTTCCTTATCCATATCAACAGGCAGTTCAATCTTAAAACGGACCTTACCATTGAAGGATACAGGATATTCGAACACACTCTCCTTCAGATACTCTTCTATTACCTCCGGCCAGGATTCGTATGCAAGTGTTTTTGTATTACCCAGCATGTTCCAGAGCTCTTCACCAAGATGAGGTGCAAAAGGTGACAAAATCTTTACAAATGTACATGCAGTATCTTTTGTGACGCTTCCTTTTTTCATCGCCATGTTAAGGAAGATCATCATTGCAGAGATGGCGGTGTTGAAACGCAGGTTCTCAATATCTCCCTCAACTTTCCTTATTGCCTGGTGAAGTCCTTTCAATATCTCAGGATCCTCTTCGCCTGAAACAATACTTTCGGGATTTGAAAAGAATCTGAATGTTCTCCCGAGGAAATTGAACACTCCCTTAACACCTTTATCATCCCATGGTTTCATTATATCGAGCGGTCCCATGAACATTTCATACAGCCTGAGAGAATCAGCACCGTACTTCGTCACAACATCATCAGGATTGATAACATTCTTGAGGGATTTTGACATTTTGGCCACGATCTGCCTGACTTCAGCACCGTTTTCGGAATTAAAGAATTTCCCGTCTCTCTCCTCAACTATGTCAGCTGCGACTTTTGCACCTGTTTCGTTTTCATATGCAAATGCCAGTATCATTCCCTGGTTGAACAATCGGGTATAGGGTTCATCAGTTGAAACAATGCCGAGATCAAACAGCACCTTATGCCAGAAGCGGCTGTAAAGAAGGTGAAGGACTGCATGCTCTGCGCCTCCGATATAAAGATCCACAGGCATCCAGTATTTTTCCTTTGCAGGATCAACAATCTGCTTTTTGTTCAAAGGATCTATGAACCGAAGATAGTACCAGCATGATCCTGCCCACTGAGGCATTGTATTTGTCTCGCGTCTTCCTTTCCGGCCCGACTTATCGGTAACATTCAGCCATTCGGCGGAATTTGCCAGTGGTGATTCACCCGACTCACCCGGAAGATATTTCTCAAGTCCGGGAAGCTCAAGCGGAAGCTCACTTTCCTCCAGCACGGTAATCTCATCATCCTCCCAGTGGATAACCGGGAATGGCTCTCCCCAGTACCGCTGCCTGCTGAATAGCCAGTCGCGTACTTTATAATTGACTTTAGCCTTGCCGAGGTTTTCTGATTCAAGCCATTTTATGATCTTATCAATGCCAGCCTCTTTGTTAAGACCGTTTATATCAATTCCAGTTGATTTATCAGATGAGTTGATATATTTTCCGTCTTCAGTCCAGCACTCTTTTCCTGAAATTATCTTCTTCTTTTGATCCGGATCGGTAACATCAGGATCCTGGATACAAACTATCGGAAGGCTGAATTTTTCTGCAAATTCAAAGTCGCGGGTATCATGAGCCGGAACTGCCATTATTGCTCCGGTTCCATATCCTGTCAGGACATAATCAGCCACCCAGATCGGGATTTTCTTATGGTTGACCGGATTAATAGCATACCTTCCGGTGAAAATCCCTGTTTTTTCTTTTGCAAGGTCAGTGCGATCCAGGTCTGATTTGAGCGATGCAGCTTTGATATAATCATTGACTGTTTTCCTGTTCTGGTCAGTTGTTAAAAGATCGACAAGTGAATATTCAGGTGCAATTACCATGTATGTTGCACCGAACAATGTATCAGGGCGTGTGGTAAAGACAGTTATTTCTTCTTTTAGTCCATCGATGGCGAAATCAACTTCCGCGCCGGTTGACCTTCCTATCCAGTTACGCTGCATATCCCTGATACCTTCAGGCCAGTCGAGCTTATCCATACCTGATAAAAGCCTCTCAGCATAGAGCGGGATCCGCAGCATCCACTGCCTGAGGTTTTTCTTTTCAACCCTGTTCCCGCATTTTTCATGTGAGCCGTCATTGAGAACCTCTTCATTGGCACAGACTATCCTGCATGCCGGACACCACCACACCTGTGCGTTCTCATAATATGCAAGCCTTTTTGTGGCTATATAATCCCGTACCGCTTTTTTACCTGCTTTTTTTACTTCATCAGGGATAACCAGCTCTGAAACAGGCCTTCCTTTCTGAAGCCCTTCATCGAACCATGTATTATAAAGCTGTATGAATATCCACTGTGTCCATTTGAAATATTCAGGATCTGTTGTGTTTATTTCCCTTTCCCAGTCGTAGCTGAGTCCAAGCTCCTTTATCTGCCGCCTGAAGGTATCACAGTTGTTCTTCGTTGTAACTGACGGATGTGTTCCGGTCTGGATGGCATATTGCTCTGCAGGCAATCCGAATGCATCCCATCCCATAGGATGAAGGACATTGAATCCCTTCATTCTTTTATACCTGGCGTAGATATCAGTTGCTGTATATCCCTCAGGATGACCAACATGGAGACCTGCCCCGGAAGGATATGGAAACATATCGAGTACATAGCATTTCTTCGGATTGGTAAGGTCGTCGGGAGTTTTGAAAATCTTGTTTTTCTCCCAGTATCTCTGCCATTTCTTCTCGATATCTGTGAAGTTGTAATCCATTTTTCAATTTATTTATTCAACCGGAAGCCGGTTGCCGGTAAACGGTCGCCGGTCATTTGGCCTGCGAAAATAGGAAATCTTTGGGAAATTGTTGTAAAACCGCCTGTTTGATGTTACTTTTGCTGTATTACCTGGTCCCGTAGTTCAATGGATAGAATGACAGATTCCGGTTCTGTTGGTTGAGAGTTCGAATCTCTCCGGGATCACGAGAAGCAGAAACATCATTATGACGTTTCTGCATTTATTATATCATTTTGACAGACTATACTATCGTGTTTTTCCGTTATTAAATTCTCATTTTATAAAAAACACACATTTGATCCGGATCACAATTCTTCTGGCTTCAGCCTTGCTAATGGTCTCCTGTATAAAGGAGGAATTTCATGAGGATATATTTGATGTTTCCCTGAACCTGACACCCGGATTGGCAATACCCATCGGTTACTCCCATCTTGAAATTGAAAAGTATCTGCAGGATTCTGCCTTATCCGAACTTCACATTTCAGAGGATGGATTCCTGACCCTGTTTTATTCTTCGGATGTATTTAATGAAAACATGGGTAATTTCCTCAGTTTTTCACCCGTAAGCCTGAATACATCATTACTTAACACTACCGGGATGACTATAGATCTCCAGGGTGCCGGGATTACCTTTAATATCAACGATTCACTTCTTATTCCTGTCTCTCTGGATCAGACTGGAGTGAGAATTGACAGTCTTCATTTGCTTGGCGGAATCCTCCAGGTTGATATGACACAAACAGGATTGAACGGAACAGTCACCTTCACATTCCCCGGAGTTCAAATGTATGGAGTCCCTTATATAATTACAAGAAACATTTCTGATCCTGATTTTACACTGGATCTTGCAGGATACTCGATTATTCCGGAACGTGATATTAATGGAGATCATTTCCTCCGATACATGCTTTTTATCGGTCTTCAGAGTCCTTCAGGCCCTGTTGGCAGCGGATCAGCTTTATTCAGCGTCCAAACTAATATAAGCTCGGTCAGTTTTGAATCATTGTATGGTGATTTCAGCGGACTTGCAATCGATATTGATCCATTTCGCCTGAGCCCTCAGATCTTCAATGAATTCATTGATGGCCATTGTTACTTTGCTGATCCGGAAATAAAGTTGATCATCAACAATTCCTGTGGTATCCCTGCGGGGATTTCATTCAGCCGGTTCGAAGTCACTGATCAGGACAATATTATAATTCCAGTAACAGGCAGCGGAGTACCTGCAGTATCAGATCCGAGAATAATAAGATATCCGTCACTTAGTGAAGAAGGACTATCCGTCAGTGACAGCCTTGTACTGAACAAGTCGAACTCAAATATTACCGATGTACTGGCTGTAAATCCGGTTGAGGTTAACATTACAGCACAGGCTGCGATAGTTACACCTGCGAATTCAGAGAGCACCTTCATCAGATACGATTCTGAAGTGGATATAACCGCCTCCCTGAAACTGCCTCTTTATGGGAAGGCTGAATTTCTTGTTCTGCTTGATACAATTACGTTTGATTATCTGAGCACCACACTTCCAGTGCCTGAAGAGATAGAACAACTCATAGTCCAGCTGAATATAACCAACAGCTTTCCTGTAACACTTACACCTCAGGTTTACCTTCTTGATGAAAACAGGATATTGCTTGACAGCCTTTTTACCGGAACGGAAAAAATTGAAGGAGCAAAAGACACCAATGGTGACGGCAAAGCTGATCCTTATATTCAGGATCCAGTTTACATTGACCTGCCCAGGGAGAAAATTGATGCACTGAGCGAAACACACTACCTGATAACCAAAGGGGAGTTGACAACAACTGACTATCCCGATTCGGATGTCAGGTTCTATTCAACTTATTACCTCGATTACATCATAGGGCTTATTGCACAATTAAAGATCAATACAGGGGGAAGATGACGAAACCTGCAAAGAAACTGACGGTTTCACTCATCCTGAGAAGGGCATATACCGGCTTTTCACTTCCGGCTTTGTTACTTGCTTTGCTGACAGGCCAGGTGGCAGCGCAGGATAACACCCTGTATTTGCTCCATGATATTCCGCAGGCTAACCAGCTTAATCCGGCAGTGATCTCTACCTGCAGAACATATATTGAACTTCCTGTTATTTCATCAGTCAGGCTAAATATTCGTAATACGGGCTTTGGTTTTCATGATGCCATTCATATGGGCACAGGGGCTCAGGCAGAGACTTTTTATCTCGACCTAGACAATCTTGACAGAAAACTGAAGCGAATGAATTATTTCCGGACGGATCTGGATATTGACCTCCTGGGATTTGGATTTGCCCTCAGCGAATGGTTCTTTACTTTTGGGATTGCCAATCATACAGAATTGAGGGTGGCATACCCTGATGATATTGTTTCAGTCAGGGATGGCAACTGGCTGGTAACTGAAGAAATGGCTAATCCCATAAGTTTCAACGGACTGGGAATAGATGCCACAAACTGGTTCTCGATAGGTGTAAGTGCAGCCAGGCAGGTAATGGAAGGACTCAAGGCTGGAATCCGGGTAAAATATATTCAGGGAGCAGCTAATATAAACACCCGGAATTCAAGACTTGAGTTGAATACGGCTACAAGCCCTATAACGCTTGAAGCTGAGATGAAGTACCGCCTGAACGCCTCATTCCCTCTCAGCCTGGGGTATTCAGCCGACGGACTTGTCAATAATGTGAACTTTGAAGATTCATTCAGCAATATCATAGGTGATTTTATTTTTAACGGAAACAGGGGAATATCATTAGATGCCGGAACAATTTATGACCTTGACGAAAAAACACAACTTTCCTTCAGCTTTACCGACCTTGGTTTCATCTGGTGGCGAAAAAATGTGAATAATTTCAATGCGAGCGGGAAATATACTTTCAGCGGTATAGACCTTGATCAGTATCAGTCAGATCCTGATCCTGATGATTTTCTGCAGGCTCTTGAGGATTCCCTGATGAAGGCACTGAATGCGGAAGGGACTTCAGGAAGCTATGTCACATTCATGTCAATGAAGATTTTCGGAGGAATTTCACGTGAAATCCTGCCTGACCTGAGGGCAGGTGCAATGACCAGGTTTGAGGTCTATGACCTTCGTATCCGCCCGTCACTGACTATGTCCCTGAATTATACACCGGTACCTGCTGTTGAAGGTTCAATAAGCTATACAATAATGAATAATAAGCTTAACCAGGTCGGAGCAGCTCTTGCCCTTGGAAATGGGGGGGAACAGTTTTATATCATTACAGACAATATTCCAGTTCGCTTCACGAGATATTCAGGATCAGCCTGGATGTGGCCTTATAATGCACGCATGATCAGCCTTCGTTTTGGATTTAACCTTCTGTTCGGATGCAAAGAGAAAGAGGAGGAACAGGGATCCAGGGGTCACCGGAACTCAGGAACCAGCAAACTGTGTCCTGCCTACTGGTAACATCCTGATCAGTTTCTTAGTATCTCTATCATTTCCGTGATTGCCTCTGTTTCATCAGGATCCTTTACCGGAGATAATCCGAATAAAGTCCTTGCCCGGTTGAGATCGTCTGCAGAAATGAAATCCTTCCCTATCAGTATATAGTACAGGATTGCCGATTTCAGTGTGTTGGCTTTTACCCTGAAAGTGTGCGGACTCAGCCTGGCCGGAAACAGATGAACATACCTGGATTCGTTATCATGAAATTTTAACATCCATTGGGAATTATCAGAAATGGCAATTGTCCTGAAATCACTGAATTTCCTGCCTGCCCATTCAATAAAAACTTCACACCCGATAAGCCGCTTTGATGTAAGAAACTCAGATACTTCATCGCATATTTGATTGACTGATAGGATGCCTGTGTAAACATCCATAACAGATGTCCCGATATGTTTAAGTTCCTTTACCAGGGCTTTGATATCAATTCGCTCTTCTTCAGATAATTTATTGGAAATGAATCCCCTGATAAACGACAGATGATGTTTCAGAGGATTGAACTGGAATGGTTCCGGTATCTGGAAATCGGTAATCATCATTAAGCAAAGTTAACAGTTAGAAAAAAGAAAATAAAACAATATCATTTCAGGCAACATGTTGAAATGAATAATAACTTAACTTTATAATACGCAAAACCAAGTTGTATGACAAGTTCGTCCAGGCATAACTTCATTGAAACGATCAGTCACCGCCAGCCTGATAAAGTAGTAGTTGACTTCGGATCAACCCCCGTGACAGGTATCCATGTTGTGATTGTTGAGAAGCTGCGTGAGTATTACGGATTCGAAAAACGCCCTGTAAAGGTTATTGAACCATACCAGATGCTGGGTGAAATTGATACTGACCTGATCAATGCCATGAGTGTTGATGTGATCGGATTTTCAGGTGAGAAGAATATGTTCGGCATACCAAATAAAGACTGGAAAATCCACAAGACATTCTGGGGACAGGAAGTTCTCCTTCCGGGTGAATTCAACTGCACTTTCAACAGTAATGGTGATATGCTTGTTCACCCGGAAGGAGATGTTTCAGTTCCGCCAAGTGCAATGATGCCGAAAACAGGATACTTTTTTGATGCGCTTGACCGCCAGATGCCAGTTGATGATTCCACACTGAAAGCTGAAGATAATCTTGAAGAATTCGGCCCTGTAACAGAACATGACCTTGATTACTGGAAAAGCGTAGCCGATTCAATTGAACCCGGATCATTTGGAGTAGTTGCAAACATGGGTGGAACAGCACTTGGGGATATTGCACTTGTGCCGGCTGTCAATCTTAAACATCCCAGAGGTATCAGGGGCGTTGAGGAGTGGTACATATCAACACTGACAAGGGAAGATTTTATAATAGAAATTTATGAAAGGGAGACAGATATCGCAATCGAAAATCTTAAGAAACTTTACAGTGTAATAGGAAATAAAATAGATGTGGCTTATATCTGCGGAGCCGATTTCGGAACACAGAATTCCACCTTCTGCTCCCCTGAAACCTTTAAACGGATCTGGCTTCCATATTATAAAAAGGTTAATGACTGGATACATCTGAATACCGGGTGGAAGACTTTCAAGCATTCATGCGGTGCAATTGAACCATTACTGTCGCTCTTTATTGAATCGGGATTTGACATAATAAATCCTGTTCAGATAAATGCTTCAGGAATGGACACCCGCATGCTGAAAAAACAGTATGGTGATAAAATAATATTCTGGGGCGGAGGAGTTGATACACAGGGTGTCTTTGCTTTCGGAACACCGGAGCAGGTCAAAGAACAGGTAAGAAGGCAATGTGATATCCTGAACAGGGATGGAGGATTTGTCTTTAATACAGTCCATAATATCCAGGCGAATGTCCCATTTGAAAATATTGTTGCAATGGTTGAAGCTTTGAGGGATTTGTAATTTGAATACCCCTATCCCAACCTTCCCCCAGGGGGGAAGGAGCTCATCATTGCCCCCTTGGGGGAAATAAGAAAGGGGGTATTTAAAGACATTCAAAATAAACAATGAATAAGAAATCTTACAACTGGAGTTACCTGTTTTCCATTAGTCTCATATCCGCACTGGGCGGCCTTCTTTTTGGGTATGACTGGGTAGTGATCGGCGGAGCCAAGCCATTCTATGAACCGTTTTTCGGGATAACCGGCAATCCGGCTCTTCAGGGCTGGGCGATGGGCTGTGCCCTGACCGGATGTCTTGCAGGTGCTGTGCTTTCAGGCTGGCTGAGTGACAGGTTCGGGAGAAAGAGATTGCTTATACTCTCTGCAGGATTGTTTATTGCTGGTTCAATAGGTACAGGTGCAGCAGGCTCTTTCGGATCTTTCATCGTTTTCAGGATACTGGGAGGAATCGGAATAGGCCTTGCCTCAAACCTCTCGCCGATGTACATAGCCGAAGTTACTCCAGGCAGGGTGAGAGGAGCGTTTGTTTCAATAAACCAGCTTACTATTGTAATAGGAATACTTGCAGCGCAGATCATTAACTGGAGGATTGCCCAACCTGTCGCTCCTGAAGCAACTGTTTCAGATATAATGAATTCCTGGAACGGACAGTCCGGCTGGAGATGGATGTTTTATGTCTGTGCAATACCTGCCGCATTATTCTTTATTCTGATGTGGTTTGTCCCGGAAAGCCCCAGGTGGCTCGCAAAAAACAGCAATAAACATAACAAAGTACACAGAGTACTGACAAGGATAGGAGGGAAGGATTATGCTGATTCTGAACTGGTTTCAATTCAGGAAACTCTTGAAATATCTTCCGGAAAAACCGGCTTTAACATTTTGAAGCTCCCGGGAATAACTAAATTACTGATGCTTGGCATTATAATCGCAGTTTTCCAGCAGTGGTGCGGGATCAATGTGATCTTCAATTATGCCCAGGAGATCTTTGCTAATGCAGGGTACAGTGTTTCAGATATTCTATTCAATATTGTCATAACGGGAAGTGTAAACCTTGTTTTCACTTTTGTTGGAATGTTTACTGTTGACAGGCTGGGGAGGAAATCACTCATGCTTCTTGGAGCAGGAGGACTGGCAGGGATATACGCAATAATAGGATCAATGTATTTTTTCCATTTGCATGGACTTCCGTTATTGATAATGGTAGTAACTGCAATTGCCTGTTATTCAATGTCACTGGCTCCTGTTACATGGGTGGTGCTGTCGGAAATATTTCCTAACAGGATAAGGGGATTTGCAATGTCTGTTGCCACATTTGCATTATGGGCCGCATGTTTTGTGCTGACATATACTTTCCCATTACTAAACCAGGCACTGAAAGCATCAGGAACATTCTGGCTATACGGATTTATTTGTGTGCTTGGTTTCTGGTTCATCCTGAAAAAGCTTCCGGAAACGAAAGGCAAGTCGCTGGAAGAAATTGAACATGAATTAACCGGCAAAAAGAAAATATAACAACTTAATAGTCTGTTTATATGAAAACACCTTTTAATAAATTCATCAAAGGCAGCCTGCTTTTGATTATATTTTCGCTGATATCATTTTCAGGCGAAAAGATATCGGCTCAGGTAACACTATCAGAGGGAGAATGGATACTTCCGACATATAAAGTATATCCTCCCGACAGAAATCCGATGTTTTTTAAGGGAGAAGGATACCAGGGAGCTTCAAGGTATGTTTACCCCCTGGCTCTGCTGGACAATCTCTCGGGTGAAAAATCTGATCAGGCATGGAAAGCAATAAAACTGGCGAATGAGTTTATTGAACTTTGCATCATGCCTGAGATAGGAGGGAAACTCTGGTATGGGACTGATAAAACAAATGGCTACAACTTCCTTTATAAGAATAATGTAGTCAGGCCATCCAATATTGGCATGACAGGAGCATGGGTGTCCGGGGGAATTGAATGGTGTGTTCTTCATCATCACCGGGCTTCAACTTTTCTCCCTGTTGATTATGAACTTAAAGAAAATGAGGATGGCAGCAAGACTGTCTGGATTGGGGAAACTGAACCCCGCCATGGAATAAGATGGACAATCGGAATTACAGTGTTCCCCGGCAAATCGTATTTTGAAGCAGAAGTAAAAATCCATAATCAAACACCATTTACCCACACCTTTTTGTATTGGGCGAACGTGGCAGCTCATACAAATGAGAGCTATCAGGTCATCTTTCCTCCGGGCATTCAATATGCTACCTATCATGCCAAGAACGCATTTATTCACTGGCCTGTTGCCGAAGAGCCCTACAGGGGACAGGATTTCACAAAAGGCAATGACATGAGCTGGTGGAAAAACTCTCCGGTTTCAAATTCTTTCTTTGCACACGATCTGAAAGAAGATTTTATGGGAGGCTATGATCATGGGAGAGAGGCAGGTACTGTGCATATAGGCGACCATAACATTGTGAAAGGGGCAAAACTCTGGGAGTGGGGATCCGGTGAACGCGGGCAGGCGACAGAAGGCAGGCTTACAGAAAATGACGGGCCTTACGTTGAAATAATGGTGGGAGCATTTTCCGACAATCAGCCGGATTACAGCTGGATCAGACCTTATGAAGTAAAGCATTTTAAGCAATACTGGTATCCTGTGAAGGATATCGGCGGCTTCAAATATGCAAACCTGAACGGAGCCGTTAACCTCGAGTTGAGAGAGAAGAATTCAGTATTCCTGGGATACTATGCAACATTGCAGGTTGACAAGGCACAAATCCTTCTTAAGAACAACGGCAGGATAATCTTTGAGAAAAACATTGAAATTTCCCCTGAAGTTGCTTTTACAGAGACAATAAATCTGAATGGATCATTTAAGCTGACAGAACTTTACACAGAACTGGTTGATTCAGAGACAGGCGAGATGCTTATTTCATATCAGCCTGTTGAAAAGAAATATGATCCGGCTCTTCCCGCGACTGTTGAGAGACCTGCCTTGCCGGAAGATATACAAACTATTGAAGAGCTGTATCTGACAGGCAGCAGAATTGAACAATTCTATAACACAAGCCTGAATGCAATGGATTATTACCGGGAGGCTCTGAAAAGAGATCCGTCTGATATCAGGACTAACACAGCAGTTGGCAGTATCTGTCTGAAAAATGGAGATTATCTAACTGCCAGGAAGCATTTTGCTGCAGCTGCCAGGAGGCTGACAAAGGATTATACAAGACCTTCTGACTGCGAAGCATTTTATCTTCAAGGACTTACACTTAAAGCACTGAAGCTTTATGACGAGGCAGCTGACACTCTTTACCGCGCTTCATGGGATTATGCATTTCATTCCGCGTCCCTTCTTGAACTGGCAAGAATTTCAGTATTAAAAGGAGATCTGAATAAAGCACTTGATCAGGTCAATGAGTCTCTGAAGACAAATGCCGTCAACAATAATGCAATGAACCTGAAAGCGTCATTACTGCGGAAACTTGATGATCCGGCTGAAGCAAGATCGATTATTGGGCCAATACTTGAATCCGATCCGCTTGATTTCAGAGCCTGCAATGAGAGTTACCTTCTGGCAAAAAAGGAGGTAGATACTATTAAAGCCAAAAAAGAGTTGACTGATCTGAACGGAAAAATGAGGGATTTTGACCAGAATTACCTGGAGCTGGCAGTCGGGTACCTGAACGACAGAATGCCTGGCGAAGCGGAAGAAGTGCTGCTGCGTTTCGAGGGAAATAATCCCGAGGTATGCTATTACCTCGGGTATATTTGTGATAAAAAGAATAACAATATTGAAGCCGGGAATTATTTTAGAAAAGGATCAGCACTTCCCGTCGATTACTGCTTTCCATTCAGGCTGGAATCAGAAAAAGTATTTGAACTGGCTTTAAAATATAATCCTGACGATCCTAAACCTTATTATTATCTTGGGAATCTGTTATATGACAAACAACCAAAGAAAGCGATCGAATACTGGGAGAAAGCAGTGAAACTGGATCCGGCATTTGCAATTGCACACAGGAACCTGGGATGGGCATACTACCAGACAAATCATGATATCCCTGCAGCGATAAAAGCTTATGAAAATGCAATAAAATACAAGAGTGATGATCCGATATATTATGCGGAACTGGATCCTTTATATGAACTCAATAATAGCACAATAGAAACAAGAGCCAGATTGTTCGCAGGCAGTAATGATGTTACAAAAAAAAGGGATGATTCCTTTATACGTCAGGTTCTGGTTTATGTTCTTTCCGATCAGCCTGAAAAAGCGCTGGAGTCTCTGAACAGCAGGTATTTCGGTTACAGGGAAGGCAGTGCCAGAGTTGCCGATGTGACAGTAGATGCTTACCTCATGCTCGGCAAGAAATACTATTCACAGAAAAACTATAAGCAGGCACTTGAACAGTTCACAGCCTCGCTGAACACTTTTGTCGGTGAAGAAAACAACAGGAGAGTCCCTCAGATTAATTATTTCATCGGGCTGGCATATGAAGCCCTCGGCAGCAAATCAAAAGCAAAAGCTCATTTTACGAAATCCACTGATCAGACAATAAGAGGATCAGGATATGTCAGCTATTACCAGGGTTTAAGCTGGCAGAAACTTGGAAATATGGCAAAAGCATCAGAGGTTTTCAATTTTCTTGTGGAAGAAGGCGACAGAAGAATCAAACAGGGCGCTGATACCGACTTCTTCGCAACTTTCAGGGAAAGAGAATCAGAAAAATCAATATTTTCAGACGCCTATATGATGAAAGGGCTTGGTTATAAAGGACTTGGCAAATATGGTCTTGCTGAGGAAAATCTGAAAAAAGCTGTTGAATATTCAAACAGCAATTTGTGGGCAAGTGCCGAATTGAAAGATCCATAACTATTTTATCCGATACTTAAAAAAATTCTATTATGAATTATAGTAGCAAGTTGCTAACGCTGTTATTCCTGATTTTACTTCAACACGGAATCCTGATAAACGGACAGCCATCCCCAAGAAGTACATTATGTTTTGATTCTGACTGGCGGTTCATTCAGACTGATCCGGAGGGTGCTTCCGAAACCGGTTTTGATGATAAAACTTGGCGGCTGCTTGACCTGCCGCACGACTGGAGCATCGAAGGAACAGTAAGCCAGGTTGCTCCGACCGGAGGATCGGGAGGATATCTTCCTGCAGGTATCGGATGGTACAGAAAACATTTTACCGTCAATAAGAAGGATCTGAAGATGCATCACAGGATCGTTTTTGACGGCGTATACATGAACAGCGATGTATGGATCAACGGGAAACACCTTGGTCATTATCCTTTCGGATATAACAGCTTCTGGTACAGCCTGGATAGTTACCTGAAAGCAGGTGAAAATGTAATTGCGGTGAAAGTAGATAATTCAAAGCAGCCGGCTTCCAGATGGTATTCAGGATCAGGTATTTACAGGCATGTGTGGCTGATAAAAACAAATCCCGTTCATATTCCCCAGTGGGGCATTTATATAACTACCCCTGAAATAACAGAAGAAAAAGCACGTGTCTCATTTGATGTCAGGATCACAAATCTGTCAGCTTCACTCCAGAAAGTGACCATGATCACATCTGTCACGGATAATAAAGGATTTATTTCAGAAGAAGTCAGGTCTTTATTCCAGATCCAGCCAGGAAAGGAAGAGGAATCAAGGAATACATTAAGTGTTCCTTCCCCGAAGCTTTGGTCAGTTGAAAAACCCTCTATGTATTCGCTGAAAACAAAAATCATTATTAATAATAAAACGGTTGATGAGGTTACAACTCCGTTTGGTATCAGATCACTGAAGTATGATGTTGATAAAGGATTTTTCCTGAATGGGAAAAACATAAAGATGAACGGGGTATGTCTGCATCATGACGGAGGATGCGTCGGAGCTGCAGTTCCATCAAGAGTCTGGGAACGCCGTCTGCAGATACTGAAGGATATGGGTTGCAACGCAATACGAACATCTCATAATCCTGCCGCACCGGAGTTCCTTGATCTGTGCGACAGGATAGGATTTCTTGTCATGGATGAAATATTCGATGAATGGAAAATAGGGAAGGTAAAATTCGGCTATAGTAATTATTTTGACCAATGGGCTGAAAAAGATGTTGTTTCATTTATTCATCGTGATCGCAATCACCCGTCAGTGGTAATGTGGAGCGCAGGAAACGAAATACGGGAACAGCCTGCAGAGGGGGGAGAAAAGGTTCTTCAGAAGATGCTGGATCTGTTTCACACTGAAGATCCTACACGTCCTGTAACCGCAGGTTGTGATAACATAGCAGCTGATGACAATCCCGCCAGGATCGAATTCCTGGAACTCCTGGATATCGTCGGCTATAATTATGTTGACAGATGGCATGAGCGAAGGGAGCTCTTTTACAGCATCGATCGCCATGATCATCCTGACTGGAAAATGGTTGGAACTGAGAGCGTGTCAAACGGAGGACTAAGATGTGATTATAGTTTTGGCAAGGATACAGCCTGGTTCAATCCCAACTACAATTCAAGGATGATACGTGCAGAGCAGCTCTGGAAATATGTTTCAGTAAATCCGTACGTGATAGGTGATTTTATATGGACAGGCATCGATTACCTTGGTGAAGCATTCTGGCCGACTAAAAATGCATCAAGCGGGGTGATTGATATGTGCGGTTTCCCGAAGGACGGGTATTATTTCTATCAGAGCCAGTGGACAGACGAACCCATGCTGCATGTATTCCCCCACTGGAACCTGCAGGGCAGGGAAGGTCAGGTATTACCTGTGATTGCGTACACAAATTGTGACGCAGTGGAGCTTTTTGTAAACGGGAAATCATTTGGAGAAAAGCGGCTTGAGTTTCCAAGGCAGGGCAATTCAGGCAGCTGGATGAAGTACGATCTGCCTCAGAAGTTTGCAACAACAGCAGATCTGCATCTTTCATGGGATGTCCCCTATCAGCCCGGTGTGGTAAGAGCTGTCGGAAAGAGAAACGGGAAAGTTGTCTGCACCGAAATCATTGAGACGACGGGAAAGCCTGCAGCAATAAAGCTGACATCCGATGTTAATAATATTATAGCTGACAACCAGGATGTAGCTCATATTAAAGTTGAGGTTGTTGATGAAGAGGGGAGAATGGTACCCACAGCTGATAATCTGATTACTTATAAAATTTCAGGAAACGGAAAACTGATCGGACTCGATAATGGGAATCCATACGACCATGAACCCTATAATTCAGGTAAAAGAAAAGTATTCAACGGACTCGGATTAGCTATAATTCAAGCTGGAAAGATCCCAGGTGAAATCACATTAACGGCATCTTCCGAAGGAATGAAAGATGTGTCGGTTGAAATAACAGTATTATAACCTCTCCCCAACCTCCCGCCTAAGCGGGAGAGGGGCTAATTTGTTAAAATTCACTTATTTACCCCCTTCTCTCCTGGGAGAAGGGGGCTGGGGGATGAGGCAGAATACATGAAAAATAATCATAAACTTATGAATAGAATAGGTAATGTAATAGACAAGATTTTATTCTTATTCCTTGTTGTGACAGGTTGCACAAATAAAGATATTGAAGTAAGAAACAGACTCTCTCTTGCTGGTGAATGGAAATTCAGGATCGACTCACTTGATCAGGGTATTACTGATAAATGGTATAATGGACTACTTACGGAAACTGTCAGTCTGCCCGGATCGATGGCTGAAAACGGCAAAGGCGATGAAGTTACGGTAAATACCGACTGGACGGGTGATATTTTTGACAAATCATACTTTGTGGATAAAAAGTATGAGAAGTACCGTCAGCCGGGAAATATAAAAATCCCTTTCTGGCTTAAGCCTGTAAAATATTACAAAGGTGTTGCCTGGTACCAGAAGGAGGTTGATATTCCGGAGGATTGGAGCGGAAAGCATGTGACTCTTTTTCTTGAGAGGTGCCATTGGGAGTCGACAGTTTTTGTAAACGGGAATAAGGCAGGTACACGGAACAGTCTGGCAGCGCCGCATGAATATGATATATCCAGCCAGCTGATTCCGGGTAAGAACCTGATCAGCATCCGGATGGATAACAGGGTAATTATACCGATAGGGGTGAACTCGCACAGTATAAGCGACCACACGCAGTCAAACTGGAACGGAATAACCGGAGAAATAAGTCTGGCATCATCCTCAGGAGTATTTATTAATGATGTCAGGATTTACCCGGATATTAAAAATGAGTCTGCAAAAGTAATCGTAAGCGTAAAGAATCCCGGCAATATTGATTTCAAGGGAAAAATCAGGATAAAAGCCCGATCCTTTAACTCTGAAAAGAACCAGAACCTTCCAGGGAAAAATGTAACAATTGTTACAAATGCAGATGAGCAACAATTGATAATTTATTACAAAATATCAAAACCCCGGCTGTGGAGTGAATTTGATCCTGCCATGTACAGGTTGTCAGCTACTCTGAGAAAATCAGGCAGAATAATTGATGAAAAGAATGTTGATTTTGGCATGAGGGAATTTATAGCGAAAGGAACACGTTTTGAAGTCAACGGAATCCCTGTTTTCCTGAGAGGCACAACCGAATGCTGTATCTTCCCTCTCACCGGCTATCCTCCGACTGATATTGCTTCATGGGAAAAGGTTCTGAGAACCGTTAAAGAATATGGTTTGAATCATGTGAGGTTTCATTCATTCTGTCCACCCGGAGCAGCATTTGAAGCAGCCGATAAGCTGGGCATCTATTTCCATATTGAATGCAGCTCATGGGCAAACCAGGGAGCCTCTGTCGGAAGCGGAACACCGGTTGACATGTTCATCTATGAAGAGGGTGACAGGATCATGAAAGAGTACGGAAATCATCCTTCCTTCTGCATGCTGGCATATGGTAATGAGCCCGGAGGAAGAAACCAGAATAAATACCTCGGTGAATTAATAACGTACTGGAAATCAATAGATAACAGAAGAGTATATACATCCGCTGCAGGATGGCCGGTAATACCTGAAAATGATTATAACCTGATCCCTGCGCCAAGGATACAGCAATGGGGACAAGGACTGGGAAGCATCATCAACAAAGAACCGCCTCAAACCATGTTTGATTACCGGGGGATAATTTCAGAATATAATATTCCTGTGGTAAGTCATGAAATAGGGCAGTGGTGTGTTTATCCCGATTTCAAAGAGATCGAAAAATATACTGGTGTTCTGAAGCCGACAAATTTTGAGATCTTCAGGGAAACACTTGAAGAGAA
>CAZGGZ010000003.1:0-57987 GCA_964525415.1 uncultured Rikenellaceae bacterium
GCCGCTGCAGCTTCCATGATGGCTTCCGACATTGTGGGATGAGGATGAACAGCCTTTATTATCTCATGGGCTGTGGTTTCAAGCTTCCTTGCCAGGATGATCTCCGAAATCATCTCTGTCACATTGGCCCCGATCATATGGGCGCCAAGCAATTCTCCGTATTCCGCATCGAAAATAAGTTTTACAAATCCATCTTTGGATCCGGAGGCGCTTGCCTTACCGGAAGCTGTGAACGGGAATTTACCTACTTTGACCTCAAAACCTGCCTCCCTGGCAGCTGCTTCTGTGAGACCTGCTGATGCTATTTCAGGATTGGTATAGGTGCAGGCAGGAATATTCCTGTAATCGAGAGGATGCACATCGAGTCCTGCCATTTTTTCAACACATATAATACCTTCTGCCGAAGCAACATGGGCAAGAGCAGGGCCTGGAACAATATCTCCAATAGCATATATTCCCGGAACCGCTGTCCGGTAATATTCATCAACAACAACTTTGCCATTGTCGGTTTTAACACCAGTTTTTTCGAGACCAATGCCTTCAATATTCGTCGTGACACCAACAGCTGAAAGAACTATGTCCGATTCAGTGTTTTCAATGCCTTTGGGCGTTTTTATTGTCACCAGGCATTTCCCTTTTGAGGCATCAACAGATTCAACAGACGAGCTGGTCAGTATTTTCATTTTAAGCTTCTTAAATGACCTCTCCAGTTGCTTTGATACCTCTTCATCCTCGTTGGGAACCAGCCGTGGAAGAAATTCGACCAGGGTAACATCCGTTCCGATAGTCTGGTAGAAGCTTGCAAACTCGCTGCCAATTGCTCCTGAGCCGACAACTACCATTGAAGCAGGTTGTTCAGGTAATGTCATTGCCTCCCTGTAACCGATTATTTTCTTACCGTCCTGTTTCAGTCCGGGAAGCTCTTTTGACCGTGCTCCTGTTGCCAGTATTATATTATCAGCGGTCACATTTGCTTTTTTGCCTTCTGCATCCTCTACTTCAACACTATTTTTACCTGAAAGCCGTCCGGTTCCTTTGATATGTATAATATTGTTTTTCTTGAAAAGAAACATTATTCCCTTGCTCATGCCGTCGGCTACACTTCTGCTGCGGGCGATCATCGCGCCAAAATCCGGCTTTACATCGCCTTCTACTTTTATCCCGTATTCCGATGCGTGATTAAAGTATTCAAAAACCCGGGCACTCTTAAGCAACGATTTCGTCGGAATACAACCCCAGTTGAGGCAAATACCTCCCAGCTCGGCTTTCTCAACAACAGCAACTTTCATCTTCAGCTGTGAAGCCCGTATTGCAGCTACATAGCCACCCGGGCCGCTTCCTATTATTAACAGATCGTAGTCCATTTTGTATGTAGTTAATAGTTACTTATGTTTTGATGTCTTATTGTCTTATTGTCTTGATTATTTTCTCGGGGACCCGAAGATCAGAAAAATGATCTTCACTATGATCCAGATTAATACAAGCGTAAAGATAATCGTTGCTCCCACAGGTATGCCTGCATAATAAGATATCACGTAACCTGCTGCTGTACCCAAGAATCCTGCAAGTATTGACCAGAAAATTATCCGCGAATAGACCCTGGTGAAAATCATGGCAATATTTGGCGGAATTGTGAGCAGTGAAAGTACAAGTATAACACCGGCCATCCTTATATTCAGTACAATAGTCAGGGCGATAAGTGCTGTGGTTATATATTTAAAGGTGTTGACATAAGGCGAATAGGTTCGCGCAAACGCCTCATCATAAGAGATATAGAGTATTGTGCGGTAGAAAACGCTGAAATATGAGATCAGTATAAGCGACATAATTCCCAGTGCGATGATATCGGCATTTGTCACTGTAAGTATACTTCCGAAAAGGTAACCCATCAGGTTCGGGGAGTAGCCCGGTGTAAGATAAATGAATATTATTCCGACTGCCATCCCAAAAGCCCATAAGATTCCGATTGCGGAATCTTCCCGTATCTTTTGTCTTACTGACAGATATTCAACGCCAAGTGCTGATAGTATCCCGAAAACCGCTGCGCCGATCACCGGATTGAATCCGGCAAAATAACCTATCCCAATACCTCCGAATGAAGCGTGAGTTATTCCTCCGCTGAGAAAGACCATCTTCCTTGATACAATATAAGTCCCTGCAAGGCCTGCTGTGATGCTTGCAAACACTGCTCCCAGCAGTCCTTTAAGGATAAATTCATATTGAAAGATTGAGCTTTCCAATCAGCTATGGGATTTAAGTACCGTATGAGGAACCTCACCATGGGTGATCAGCTGAATGGGACACCCGTAGGCCAGAAGCTGTTCATTGGTTATCTCTGATGACGGGTGATAGTGAAGACCAATGTTCACACAAGCATATGATTTCACATGAGACGATATCATTCCTATGTCATGTGATACCATAAGAATTGCCATACGCTTATTCAGAATACGCAGTTTCTCATAAAAGTCATTTTCAAAATTTGAATCCACAAAATTGCCTGGTTCATCAAGGAGAAGTAATTTGGGATTACCGATTATTGCACGTCCGAGGAAAACCCTTTGCAATTGTCCTCCTGATAATTCATTAAGCGATGAATGTGCCAGACCTGAAAGTCCAAGTTCCTCGATTACCACTGCTGCCCTCTTCTTATCGGATGATGACATTCTTGAGATAATCCTTTTTCGGATCATCATTCCCGAGAGTATGACATCAGTTACAGTCACCGGGTAGTTATTATCACCGGTTGTAATCTGGGGCAGGTAGCCGATACTGTTCCCGTTAATAAGTTCGCTGTTGAAAACAATAGCGCCGCTGACAGGTTTTATCAATCCCAGTATCACCTTTAAAAGTGTCGTCTTGCCTCCGCCGTTGGGACCTATCACGCCGATGAAATCACTTTCATTTACCATGAAATCAACATCCCTGAGCGCATAACCGGCACCATAGGAAACTGAAACAGATTGCATTTCAAACAAATACGGCATAGCTTTAATTTTCGGTCAGACTTTTATGCAATTCAGTAATAATATCAAGTGTTGTTGTGAGCCAATCTTCTGACAGCGGATCAATGACAGTAACCGTTGCCCCTATCTCTTTTGCTATGGCATTTGCGTTCCTGCTGTCATATTCTTTCTGAACAAAGATAGTTTTGATATTCTCATACCTTGCCAGGTCGATCAGCTCTCTCAGCCTTGAAGGAGGAGGTTCTTTTCCTTCGAACTCAACGGCAACTTCTTCAAGGTTATAATCCCGGGCAAGATATGCAAGATTGGGATGATAGATCATGAACGAACTTCCTTTATTATCTCCGAAGAGGGAGACTGCCAGGCTGTCTGCCCTCGAAATATCAGAAAGCAGAGTTTCATAATTTGATTCATACCTCTCTTTTCCGGAGGGATTCAGGTTACATAGAAGCTCTTTGATTGATGAAGCCATGATCATAGCACATTTAGGTGAAACCCAGTAATGAGGGTCTGCTCCCTCGGCATGTTCATCCTCATGATGGGCTTCAATAACAATAGGATTTATGCTGTCGCCAAGCGACAGCTTTGCCATTGTCCTGTTGATCTCATAAAACCTGTCCAGCCATGCTTTTTCAAATCCAAGATACCCGTTGCTTATATAGGCTTTTGATCTTTGAAGCTTGCTTATCTGCTCAGGGTATGGTTCATATATGTGCGGATTTGATCCTGGAGGGACCATTATATTAACAGCGAAATCGTCTCCTGCTATCTCCTTAATGAAATACTTAAATGGTGCAATGCTAACCGTGATAATTTCCTTTCCGGCTTCGGAAGTAACATGTCTGCACGATATAAGAGAAAACAAGATCAGGACTGTAAACCACTTTTTCATCATATTGAAAATTCAGGGCTCCCTGCAAATTTAACATATAACAGAACAAATGGTTTAAGTGTTGCAAATAAAATAATATACGTTATTTTTGAGGCTGATAACTGGACAGGCCGGATGAAGAATAAAGGAGAGATACTTGCAGCAATACTGCAGGAATTCAAAGACTGTTACTTTTTCCTCCACAACACAAAAGAATTCGCTGTCGTCGAAAAGATAATGAATGAAGGATTCATCTTTGAAAGCCAGCTTCCGCATTCAACCGACCGTGTCAATCCAAATGAACCGATTGAGATCACATATTTCCTTTTCCAGCGAAAAGACTATGGGATGTACACCATAATTATCGGTATTCCAAAAGCCATTTATGAAATCTATTCCGAGGTTTCAAACAGGTTTGACACAGGGATAGAGGAAGTGATGACAATATCAGATCCGTATTATGGTGATAATGATGAGCTGATATATACTGCTTCACCAAAACATATTTTTGGTTATTTCAATATACGGACCGCAGAGTTCTTCAGAAACAAAAACTGGGATCCTTCATTTAACAATAACCTTCTAAGACCACCGGCAAAAAGACCTGTTAAACCTGATAAACTCCAATAATTAATTTTAAAATGAAAACCCTTATACGTGCTTTACTATTAACTATTACCGGCTGCGTATTATTCGGTTCTGCTGCAGGGCAGACTCAATATACCAGCTATAAATCAATGATTCAGAAAACTGAATCTTTGACAAAAGAGTACCCTTCACTGTGTTCAGTCAGGTCGCTCGGCAGAAGTGCAGGTAACAGCGAGATAATGGTTCTTACAATCGGAACCGGGGACAAGGACAACAAGCCCGGGGTTGCGGTCCTGGGCGGCATAGAGGGAAGCTATATTCTCAGCAGGGAGCTTGCTCTCGGCTTTGCATCCTCACTGCTTAAGGAATCTTCCACATCCGAGATCAGATCCCTCCTGGATAAGATCACTTTCTATGTTTTTCCGGATGCGAGTCCTGATGCCACTGAACAGTTCTTCAGGGAACTGAAATATGAAAGAAACCTTAACAGCAGGTCGACCGATGATGACAGGGATTTTTCTTTTGATGAAGATCCCTTCGAGGATCTTGATAAGAACGGATATATCACCCTTATGCGTGTGGCGGATCCGGCCGGCACATTTACAGAAAGCACTGAAGACAACAGAGTTATGGTGCAGTCCGATCTTTCAAAGGGACAGACAGGGTCGTACCTGGTATATTCTGAAGGGATTGACAATGACAAGGATGGCAGCTTCAATGAAGACGGAGCCGGTGGTGTGGTTTTCAACAGAAACCTTACGTATAATTACGAGGAATTCGGGACAAATACCGGACTGCACCCGGTTTCCGAACCGGAGTCAAAGGCTCTGCTCGATTTCCTCTTCGATCATTTTAACATTTATGCAACTTTTGCCTTTGGCCCGCAGGACAACCTGAATCCACAGCAAAGACCTATGGGTCCGGGTGGGTTACCGGGTTCCGCACAGGCCTTAACGACTTCACCTGATCAGCCACAAGCCCAGGGACAAGGGCAGGTCACTGCTCCTCCGGGTCAGGGCCAAATGCCGTTAATGGCACAAGGCCAGTTTCCTCCTATGGGAAGCGGACAAATGCCAACCGGAGGACAAAGACGCGCTATGGGCATGAACAGAAAAATCACCAGTATCCAGAAATCAGATGAGACCATCATTAAGCTTGTTTCGGATAAATACCGGGAGATAACCGGTACCCGGGGGACCCCGACACCTAAAACAGCTCCGGGGAATTTCATGGAGTGGTCATACTACCATTATGGCAGATACAGCTTCAGCACGCCAGCATGGTGGTTCCCCGTTGAAAGAGATAAGAATCCGGAGGCTGCATTCCTGAAATATGCTGAAGAGAATAAAATAGCTGATGTGTTCGTCCCATGGACGGAAGTCAATCATCCTGATTTCCCGGGTAAAAAAACTGAGGCCGGAGGAATCAAGCCTTTCGCTATGATAAATCCTCCTGCGGATAAACTCGAAGACCTGATAGCAAAGAATTATAAGTTCATTGTTGCTGTTGCAGGTTTGCATCCCGAACTTGAGTTCCTTGATACAGGAATTGAAAATATGGGAGATAATATTTTCAGGATCTCCCTTAAGGTTCATAATAAGGGGATATTTGCAACATGTACCGAAGCAGGTCAGAACAATATGTGGACAAGGCTGATGAGGATAAGCCTTGAGACTGCAGATAATCAGAAATTCCTGAGTGGACAGAAAGTCCAGAGAATTCAGAGGCTTGAAGGAGATGCCTCCGCTGAATTCAGCTGGTTGATAATGGGGAAAGGAACTGTCAGGATAACTGCCGGAGCTATAAACACCGGAACGATTAACACAGCCCTGGAACTGAAATAATAACCATTCAAAAAGAGGTCATGAAAAAGATAATACCAGCAATAATATCATCAACAGTACTTATCCTGCTGACTATTCCGGTCAGTGCCCAGGGAGAGGAATTGTTCTTCAAGGCTGCCGGCACACCGGCAAATCCAAAGGTACAGGTATCATGGAACAAGTATTATACAGTTGCAGGAGTAACAGATTTCTGCAAGAAGCTTGCTGCTGCATACCCCGATCTTGTGACTCATGGAACTCTGGGAAAATCGTACCAGGGGCGTGAAATTAATATCCTCACGATTACTGACAGGAAAGCGGGCAGTCCCGATCTTAAACCAGGTTACTGGATAGATGGCAACATACATTCAATAGAGCTTCAGGGTACGGAAATGGCAATGTACACTGCCTGGTACCTTTGTGAAATGTATGATGAGAATGCCTTTATAAATGAGCTCCTTAAAGACAAGACTTTCTATATTGCCCCAACCATAAATCCTGATGCAAGGGAATATTTTACATCTGTCGGAGTGCCGCCAAGGTCGGGTCTTATGCCCTGGGATAACGACCGTGATGGTTTCTATGATGAAGACGGGGCCGATGATCTGAACAATGATAAGAACATCAGCCTGATGAGAAGGAAGAATCCTGACGGCGGATATATTGCCGATCCAAAGGATCCCAGGAGAATGATACGGGTTGAGCCGGGAGAAAAAGGTGAATATGAAATGCTTGGGCAGGAAGGGATTGACAATGATGGTGACGGGCAGATTAATGAGGATGGTCCGGGCGGATATGACGGCAACCGTGACTGGGGCTTCAACTGGGAGCCGAATTATGTTCAGAGCGGGGCGCATAAATATCCGTTTTCTCAGCCAGAGAACCAGGCTGTCAGGGACTTCATAATGAAACACAGGAATATTGCAGGAGCCCAGTCATTTCATAATTCAGGAGGTATGATACTCAGGGGTCCGTCAATTCAGGGCGGGGGAGCTGAAACAACCAGCTGGTCGGATGATGCTGTCATTAATGCTATCGGGAAAAAGGGCGAACTGATGATCCCGGGTTATAAGCTGCTGACAATATGGAAAGATCTGTACACGGTTTACGGCGGAGAAGTCGACTGGTGGCAGGGAGCCATGGGATGCTTTGTTTACTCAAATGAGTTATGGAACAGCTATCTGATGTTCTATGATACAACCAACACCGACCAGTATGAATTTGATAAGCTTCTCCTGTTTGAAGATTCCTTCATACCGTGGCAGAAGATAACTCATCCCGTATACGGTGAGGTTGAGATCGGAGGATTCAGCAAGAACTTCGGGAGACTTCATCCGGGATTCATGATAGAGACCGATGCACACCGGAATGCTGCTTTCTGCATTTATAACTCGTTCCAGACTCCCAGCCTTGAAGTGGTTGACCTGAAAGTAAATAAACTGGAAGGAGGACTTAAGGAAGTCACAGCTTCAGTAGTAAACAGGAGAATGCTTCCTACACATTCAGCCAGTAACTTGAAATACAGAATTGATCCTCCCGATTATGTATATCTCGATGGAGGATCAGTTATTGCGGGGATGATTGTTGAGAATGCTGATCTCAACAGGACTACGGAACAGAAGAAGAATCCCCAGCGGATGGAAATACAGAATATATATGGCTATCAGCGCATTAACCTTAAGTGGATCGTAAAGGGAGGCAGTAAATATACTGTCAGGGTTGAAAGCATTAAAGGTGGCCGTGCATCGGCGCAGACAGAATAAAAAAATGGGACCGTCCCCCTGTTACGGTCCCATTTTTCAGGAATGAAAACTTACTATTCTGAAGAGGGAGTTATATCTAGTATGTCTGAAGAGAGATTTTGAAGTAACCTGTTGCTTTTGAAGAGCTTATATCAAATTTCCATGCACCGGCCTTGTCTTTGTTTTCAGTATCAGAGATAGCAAATGATTTCCTCCAGTTCAGGTTCCCTGATTCATCAATCACAATGTCAGAATAGATTTTCCCGTTTGGCATGATGATCTTAATGCGAATTTCTCCTGATTTGCAGTCGCCGTTAACTGACATAACAACTGTTTTAGCTGTAGCCTCCACATCAAAAATATAATCCCTGGAGAAAGTCGTTTCTTTAACGTTCTTTGAAAAATCCCATGAAGTTCTTTCAGAATCGCCATTAAAATGTGTGAAGACGTCAATTTGGGGTGTAATTATAAAGGGTTCGCCGTTCCTGTATGACTTGCTTCTTCCAAAATCTTCATAGATCCTGAATGCCCTGTTTAAACGGTCAGAATCTTCCCAGACGACCCTGTAGTTTCGCATGGCCTCGTCCATAACATTCTTTTGTTCCTCCATGGCTTTCAGAACTTCTTCCTGTGCATTCTTCTGATCGGCCATTGCCTTTTTCTGCTCCTTGATAGCCTCCTGCATCTGAAATTCCTTTTCTTTCTCCTCTTTTGTCTTATCCTGGGCATTTACCCTCTGGAAAGATATTCCTGCTGCGAGGAGAAAAATAACCGCTAAAATCAAAGTTCTCTTTTTCATGACTGCCGTGTTTTTAAGTATTTTCAATTCAAAGATAATGCCGACACATCACCTGTTTTGTTAATACAGGGTTAATGCAGGGTTAATGTTCCTGAGTCTTTACCGTCCTATTTATAAAAATTGAATACTTTTGGAAAGAAAACTGAAATATATGCAAAAGAGGAATACACTCCTTCTGCTTGGGATATTTGCAATTATAGTTCTTGTTGCCGGCCAGTTCATAATAATAAAAGGTGTCTGGCAGCAAAAAGATGAGATGCTCTACCTGAGGTACAGGTCGCTTTCACAGGAGGCAGTAGCTTCTTTGCGCGGAATGCGGTCATTTGATCCCTATGACACGGTTATGTTCATACTTGATGATTATTCCAGGAAAGCAGTTACTGAGCTCGAACAAATTAGTGGCAGCGGGCAGATGCTGGCAGAAAAGAAGGAAGATATCCTGAAGTTCTTCACCAAGGTACTGGATCTTGAACAGGACCTTTCAGCGTATCTTTCAAAATCATTTGAAAGCATGGGATTTGAAAAGGACTTCAATCACAGGATAGAAATCAGCAATCTTGATATCATCGGACAGGATACCTTTAATATCTTCACCTCTGAATCGTTTATCAACCGGTGGCCTGCCAGAAGGGAGGAAATCTCTTCTGACAGAAAAGGATCAAAGTCCAGTATCCTGGTATACAGACCGCGCCTTGTCAGTAATAACTATGCATTGTTTTTCGATTACTATATCGACTTCTCCGATAAGCGGAAAATGATCCTGCAGGAAATAGGCTGGTCTTTAACAATGAGCATATTGAGCATATTTATTGTAGTCGTTATCTTTCTTTATACATATCGCAACCTGATGGAAGAAAAGAGATTATCCAATCTCAAGACTGATTTCATCAACAACATGACCCACGAACTCAAAACGCCTCTTGCCACAATTACAGTAGCAGGCAAAACCCTTGAAATGGACAAGATAAGGGAAGATGATTCAAAGATCCTGGAGACAGCCAAACTTATCGGTAAACAGAGTGTTCACCTCAACCAGCTCATCAACATGATCCTTGAAATAAGTATGTGGGAGAGGACACAATTCCAGCTCGATAAGAAGAAAGTTGATATCGAAGAGGTTATGAATGACATTGTTTTCAGCTTCAAAACAGGGTGTGGCGATTATGCAGCACTGAACCAGAAGTATGCCTTTAACGGAGCCAAAGCAGATATTGATCTTGTTTATTTCACAACTCTTGTAAACAATCTTCTTTCAAATGCAGTGAAGTACTCTGAAAAGGAGCCTGTCATAAGCATTGAAGGAATGACCGGGAATAATAACATCTATATCAAAATTGCCGATAACGGCATAGGTATCAGCAAGACAGATCAGAAACACATTTTTGATAAGTTTTACCGTGCTTCGTCAGGCAATATTCACAGATACAAAGGGCTGGGGCTCGGACTTTACTATGTCAAGAAAATTGCAACCGCCCACGGCGGAGATGTAACAGTCAGCAGTAAACCGGGAAAAGGTAGTATATTTACAGTGACAATACCTTATTAATGTTTTTTTGAAGGGCTTATGAAAGTATTATTAGCAGAAGACGACCGGGATTTTGGCAATATCCTGTCACAGTATGTAACAATCAATGGATTTGATGTGACGCTGGCCCGTGATGGCAATGAAGCATGGGAACTTTTCAGCAGGGAGAAACCCGACATTTGTGTGCTGGATGTAATGATGCCGGAAATGGACGGATTCTCACTTGGTGAAAAGATAAAGAAAGACCAGCCAGATATGCCTCTTATTTTCCTTACTGCAAAAAGCCTTAAGGAAGATATCGTAAGAGGACTGAAGATCGGAGCTGATGATTACATAACCAAACCCTTTGATCCTGAAGTACTGATACTGAGAATCAATAATATCCTCAAACGGGCTTATTCCTCATCAAATGATGAGTTCAGGGTTTCCAATACCGTTCTTAATTTCAATACGCTGGAGCTTATCTGTGGTAACACGAAGGAAAAGCTGACCCTGAAGGAGGCGCAGCTTCTTAAGTATTTCATTATCAACAAGAATAAGATCCTTGCAAGGGAGGATATCCTCACCGAAATATGGGGGGAGGATGATTATTTCCTCGGCCGGAGCATGGATGTATTCATAAGCCGTCTCCGCAAATATGTCTCAGAGGATAAAAACATTGATATCCGCACTGTAAGGGGAACGGGATTTATTCTCGAGGAATTGAATAAGGAGGAATAAAAGTTTCCGGTTATCTTGCAACAAGGAACAAGCAACCAGCAACCAGTAACATTCTTTATTTATTAAGGATTTCTTTAACCTTATTATACAGATCTTCTCCCCTGAGGTTTCTGGCTATTATGATTCCTGTTTCATCGAGAAGAAAATTTGCCGGGATAGCATTCACAGCATATAGCTTTGCAGCAGCATTGCTCCAGTACTGAAGGTCAGAGACATGAGTCCAGGTAAGCTTATCAGCGGCAATTGCATCAATCCAGTCCTCCTTGGCCCTGTCGAGCGATACTCCGAAGACATCAAAACCTTTCTTGCCGAACTCTTTGTACACTTTCACCACATTAGGATTCTCCTGGCGACAGGGATTGCACCAGGCTGCCCAGAAATCAACAAGGAGCAGCTTTGAGCCCACCTTCGAATAAAGAGAAACAGGATTGCCGTTGACATCATTAAGTGTAAAATCAGGAGCTTTCTGTCCAATTGCCACCGTTTTCATCAGTTGTGCTCTTGCCATCAGGTCTTTTGCCACAGGTACTTTTGCCACGTTGGTATCAAGTGCATTGATGGCAGCCTCAATTTCCGATGCTTCCATTTCATAGCTAAGGCTGTTCAGTATTGATGGAGCAACATAGGATGAAGGATTGTTCTTTACAAAATCTTTTTCCAGTTGTGTCATCTCTTTCTGGATCCCTTCAGCTTCTTTTTCAAGCCGGGCTGTCTTTTCAGTATCATTTGCCTGGCGAGCTGACTGGTATTCAGTATACAGGTTTGAGTATTTCTCGCTCAGAGGCTTATTTGAGTCAACAAATGCCTGGTATTCATCTTGTGTTTTTGAACCGCTTATTTTTGCAAAACTCAGTGAATCAAGTTTCCCGGCGACAGAGATTTCGGAGTTTTCGAGGTAGAAGGAAATTCTTTTCTGTTTGCCGGTTGCTACCAGCTGGACCATCAGAGGGTATTCAACGGCACCGGTCATTTTGAATACTCCTTTTTTGGATACTGCAGAATCAAGAGTGAAAAACTTGCCGGCTTCTCTTTTCTGAAGAAGGAAGGTTACACTGTCGGAGTCCTGAATGTTGCCGTTAACAACAAATTTTGGTTCCGAGCTGCAGCCTGATATGATTGCTGCTAATAACAGGTAAGTGATCTTTTTCATATAGATTATTTTTTTCAGATTTTCTATTATTAATGCGGCGCAAATATATCAAATATTGTATATTCAAATCACCGTTTAAGATATTTATCAATTAAATAAAGTGCAGCCCTGTAGGATGTAATCTTGCCCTTTTCCAGCATGAGCTGAAGCTTCGGCTTTATCCTTTTAACATCTTCATTGTTCTGAAATGAATTATTGAGATAATCGTTTATAGTGTCATTCATTCTGAAAACAGCCTGCTGTTTCCTGCGTTCATCCCAGTAACCATTTGCCTTTGTGAATGCAGTGTATTCCATAATCTTATTCCACAGCTCAGCGATTCCTGTATTTTCAATTGCAGAGCATACCATTACCTGAGGTTCCCATCCCGAGGGAGGTGCCGGATACATATGCAGGGCATTCTGGAAAGAGATCCTGGCGCTTTCTGCAGCGACCCTGTTCGATCCATCTGCTTTGGTTATAGCTATTGCATCAGCCATCTCAATGATTCCTCTCTTTATTCCCTGGAGCTCATCACCTGCACCTGCCAGCATCAGCAGAAGGAAGAAGTCAACCATTGAATTAACCGATGTCTCAGATTGTCCCACGCCAACTGTTTCTACAAGGATCGTATCAAAGCCTGCCGCTTCGCAGAGAATGATTGTCTCCCTGGTCTTTCTTGCCACTCCTCCCAGTGTACCTGCTGCAGGCGAAGGCCTTATAAATGCATTGGGATGGATGCTCAGCATTTCCATCCTGGTCTTGTCGCCAAGTATGCTTCCTCCGGTTATTTCACTGCTTGGATCAATTGCCAGAACAGCAAGCCTGCGGCCATGTTCAGTAAGGTACAATCCGAAAGATTCAATAAAGGTGCTTTTGCCGGCTCCGGGGACGCCGGTTATTCCGATCCTGACTGATCTGCCGCTGTAAGGAAGACATTTTTCTATTACCGCCTGTATCTTTTCATAATCTTTTGGAAGCAGACTCTCTGTAAGGGTGATTGCCCTGCTGAGAATTGTCCTGTTACCTGTCAGAATACCTGTAACAAACTCATCAGCGGAGTATCTCCTGGTTTTCTTTTTTCCTCTTCCGTTAAGAATATCAGGATTAATGCTCGGAGGATGTTCAATTCCCTTTTGCACCTTCAAAGCACTGTTATATTTTATTTTATCTGCCATTCGAGGGTATTAAACTGCAAAAATAATAAAAGGGTGCCATATTCCTGACTGACACCCTTTTAATTGAATATTTTTTTATCAGGGTTTAATGCTACTTTGAAGCAGCCGGCTGTTGTTCTACGATCGCAGTGAGAGTAAGCATGACCTCTGATTTTTTAGGATCGTTGGTGTAAACGTATATAGCTTTTGTGGTTTTACCTTTATAGCCTCCTGAATTAAAGACAGCTTTGATCGAGCTTGACTGACCCGGTTTGATACCAACATTTGCCAGTCCCTGTTGAACTGCTGTACATCCGCATGTAGACCTTATGTGCCTTATCATCAGGTCGGATTTGCCTTCATTTGTAAATTTGAATTCGACTTCTTTGGCTGTCGAACCGGGAATTTTCCCAAGATCGACTGATTCTGATGCAAGCTTGAATACAGGGGCTTTTTCAATATCCTCTTTGGTCATGGAAGAAAAATCCTCAACCAGATTCGCCGAAACATAATAATATACATTCTCCTGGGTAACATCGTTAAGTTTTATTTTTATCATATCGCTTACATTTCCCCAGCTGTTGTTCATGGTAGCATCATATGTCCCTTCAATAATCCCTTTCTGACCCGGTTTGAGGGTTTCAGGATTCGATTTAATTGACAGATGCGGCGGAAGGTTGTCAAAACCTACTTTGACCGGTTCACCGGATGTGTTTATCAGCTGCATCACTCTTATTTTCTTCTCGGTTTTCTTGACATTGGTAAATGCAAGATGATTGCTTTCAAACCTTACGGCTCCAATCGGGAATGTAAAGAGTTCCTCAATGGTTTTTTCACGCGGTATTACCTCTCCCTTTAAAGTAAGAATAACAACCTCCGGTTTTGCATTCGTATACACCGAAAGGGTTTTGCTGAACTGTCCGGGACGGTTTGCGGGATCATAATTAGCCGTTATTTCCCCTGTACCTCCCGGAGGTATAGGCTCTTTTGACCAGTCAGGCTGGGTACAACCGCATGATGCCTGAATATTCTGGATTACCAGAGGGGCATTACCTGTATTAGTAACAACAATATCAAACGATTGCTTACCGGCTTCTTCCTTGAATTTGCCAAAATCGTGCTCGGTTTTAGATAGTTTCATCACCGGCTGGGAAAAGGCTGAAGCACTGAAAACCACGATAGTTATAAACAAGAATAGTTTTTTCATTTTATATTAAAATTGTAGTTAGAACATAATAAATCCCGCAATAATCCGGTTTTTTATATAAACAATTCCCGGAAGGAATTGGTTGCATGATAAAATACAAAAACCGGACCGGAAACGTTTACAAACCGTTATTACAGGACAAAAATAACAAACTTTAACCTTTTTAAATATTTTAAAACATAATATCATTAGTTTTGTTGCTCAATCAGGATCATTTGGAATAAATTTTGTTGCCTGAGAATCCGGATTGCCGCATGAGGATGGAGAGAATGAGAAACGCCCGCAAACTGATAATCATCATTATAGCGTGTATCTGTTATCTGGATGCCGGTGGTCAGTTTTATAACGGACATCAGATGACTTTCGGTAAAAACAGGGTTCAGTACTATGATTATTACTGGATGTTCTACAGGTTTGATGATTTCGACTGTTATTTCAATGAATTCGGCCGCGAACTTGCCCAGTATACAGCTGATTATGCATTAGAAAAACTTGAAGAAATTGAAGATTTCTTTGATTATTCGCTCGAAAAGAGGCTGGTATTCATTATTTATAACAAAAATGCCGAGTACAAGCAGACAAATGTCGGGCTGGTCACTTCAGACGAGGACAGTTACAATACCGGCGGGTTCAGCAGGATCATAGAAAACAAGGTTATGCTTTATTATGAAGACGACCATGTTGCATATAAAAAGCAGATTGCAGCAGCAATCACTGAATCGATAATCAATGAAATGCTCTATAACGCTGACATTAAGGACAGGATATCCAGTTCTTCAGTGATCTCCCTGCCTGACTGGTTTCTTAAGGGACTTGTCAATTATGTAGCATACGGATGGGATTACGATGCGGAAAACAAGGTCAAGGACGGATTTAAAACAAAGAAATACAGGAATATAAACAATCTTGAAAAAGAGGATGCATTGTTTGCAGGCCTCTCCTTCTGGCGATTCATCGGTCAACAGTACGGGGATGCGCTTATCCCGAACATAATTTACCTTACCAAGGTTTATAAACATATTGACGACGGATTTCTTTATGTCACCGGCAAAGACCTGAAAGATCTTCTGAAAGAGTGGAAGGAGTATTACCAAAACGAATATTCTGCTGACAGAAACCTGCCTGGCTATGATGAAAACAGTGTCCGCAGATCAAAAAAAGAACAGATCTACCAGACAGTAAAAATAAGTCCCGGAGGACAGTATATAGCATATGTAACGAACGACTTGGGAAGAAAGAGAGTCTGGCTTTATGACCAGAATACTGAAAAACTTAAGATAGTTTTCAGGGCTGAACCGAAATACGAACAAACCATCGATAAAACCTATCCTGTGATCGCATGGCACCCGAGCGGAAGGATACTGACAATCATTAACGACGAAAAAGCCGCTCTGATGATGTACTTTTACAGGATCACAGAGAAATCGACCGAACAGAGAAGCCTTCTCTACTTTGATAAGATCCTTGATTTTTCATATTCGCCTGACGGATCACGACTTGTTTTTTCAGCAGTTAAAGATGGTTTAACAGACCTCTACCTGCATACAATTGCATCCGGAACCAACGAACAGATAACCAGGGATATAGCCGACGATCTGAATCCATCTTTCCTTGCTGATCATCCCGATGAAATAATCTTTTCTTCAAACCGGCTATCTGATACCCTTATAAATACAGCAGATCCTTTTGAAAAAACTTCCCTGAACTTTGATCTGTTCACCTATGATATCACCAGGAAGAATAATATCCTTACAAGGCTCTCCGAAGGGAGATATAATGACAGGTTTTCACCTACAGGGATTGCACGGAACAGATTCGCATATATCGGCGATGAAAATGGTATTCTTAACCGGTATACTGCGACTTTTGACAGTGCAATAAGTTATATCGATACCACTACACATTACAGGTATTTTATTAATTCCGTACCAGTTACAAACTATGACAGGAATATTCTTGATCAGTCTGTCCTGAATGGTTCAGATACTTACGGGGAAGTAATCTTCATTAAAAACCGGTACCAGGTGAGGAAAGGGAATCTTGGAAATACTTCTGCGGTACCTGAGAATGAGATTGCAATCAGCAATTTCCGAAAGGAAAAGACCAGGCTGCTGCACAAAACCGACAGCATTGACCAGCTCAGGCAGTGGCTGATTGCAGAGGATAAGAAAAGGAGGGACACGCTGACAAAACCGATCTGGGAGTATTATTCAAAGGATGAACCGATTGATATCAGCCATTATATTTTTGAAAAAGAAAAACAAAACTACTATGAGCAGCAATGGCGGAAAGGTTATATGAATATTGATCTTGATACAGGCAAGCTGGCGCTGCCTCAGATAAGGATATATGAAACATCCTTTTACAATAATTATATTGCTAACCAGGTTGATTTCAACTTTCTTAATAATTCTTACCAGGTATACAACGGAGGGGCGCCTTATTTTAATCCGGGACTGAATGTCCTCAACAGGATAGGCGTAATTGATCTTTTTGAAGATTACAGGGTTACAGGCGGATTCAGGTTTTCAGGAAATTTCGATAGTAATGAGTATCTCATAAGTGTTGAAAACCTTAAGGGTAAATTTGATAAGCAGCTGATTTTACACAGGCAGGCATATCTGAGTGATATGGGTGATACACTCCTTAAGACCCACACTCATAATCTGTACATTACCTATTCAAAGCCATTTACTCCTGTACTTGCCCTGAAGGGCACACTGGCCTACAGGTACGACCGTCATGTTTTTCTTTCAACCGACCTGGTTAACCTTAATAATGAAAATATAGAACGCCACTGGGTCAGTCTGAAAGGAGAGCTCATTTATGACAACACCAGGAAGAGAAGCGTGAACATCTATTATGGAACCAGGTTCAAGGTTTTCGGTGAATATTACAAGGAGCTTACCTACGACAAATCGGATATGATCGTTGTCGGAGCCGACATCAGGAAATACATAAAGATACACAGGGAGCTTATCTGGGCCAACAGATTTGCAGCCAGCACCTCTTATGGTCCTACCAAACTGGTATATTACCTGGGAGGTGTAGACAACTGGATGGGATATCTTTTTAGCAAATACAACATGTTCGATAATACAATACCGGTAAGCCCGCGGATGAACTATGGGTTCCAGACACTTGCCACCAATCTCCGGGGATTCAGCCAGAATATTCGCAACGGTAACAACTTTGCCTTATTCAACAGCGAAATAAGATGGCCGGTTATCAGATATTTTGCAGGTCATCCGCTTCGCTCCAACTTCCTGAATAGTATCCAGATAGTAGCTTTTGGAGATTTAGGAACTGCATGGACAGGCAGGTCACCATGGTCCAATGAAAACTCATGGGACACTGAAATCCTTAAGAACGGACCTGTCACAGTAATCCTGGATTCAAACAGGGAACCTATTGTAGCAGGATTCGGAGCCGGTGCACGTGCCCAGGTGCTGGGTTACTTCGTAAGAGCTGACTGGGCATGGGGCATTGAGAATAATTACATTTTGCCCAGGATTTTCTACCTGTCGTTCAGTCTCGACTTTTAGACAATCACTAAAAGGCACGGTTATTGTATTTTCCCCAATGCATTTTTAAAATTGAGAAAATTTGGGTAGTTTTGCGCGATTACCGTAATGTATTTAACTAAAAATAAAAGTCATGGCTTACAAAATCAACGAAGATTGCACTGCATGCGGAACCTGTATTGATGAATGTCCTGTTGAAGCTATATCTGAGGGCGACATCTATAAGATCAATCCGGATATTTGCACCGATTGCGGTGCCTGTGCAGATGTTTGCCCTGTAGAGGCAATCCATCCTGCAGAATAATGCAATCAGAGATAAAAAGGGAGGCCGTTGAAATCAACGGCTTTTTTTATTCCGGAATATACCTTGCTTTTTCAAGAATACCCTGGATATCCGTATTATCCATCATCTCGCCGAGAGTCATGCTTCTGTTATTCATCATATATGATTCAACGATCCTGAAACCGATCCAGGCAGCTGCTCTGCCCGGCGATTCATTCGTGAAAAAAGTTGTAAAGGGAGCTTCTCCGGTAAGCTTTCTTATTGTAAACTGATCCGTACTGAAAAGAAGATCATGTTCTATCAAATACTGCCACATCTGCATCTCATTATTCCTGCAGAACTTCATCTGGCCGTCTGAAAAACCGAATAGAACAGTATCATTCAGTTCGGGCATCATGCATTTCTGAAAGTACTTAAGCTTGCCTTCATGCACAATTTCGGTCATAACATCATCAACCGGATATCCCATCGACGCAAAATCCCACTCTGATGCACCCCAGCCGTACAGACAGTCGGGAACAATATTCCAGGAGTTCATCCTTGCGGCAAGATACCTGTAAATCTGAAGACGTTTATAATAGTCGCTGTCCCTGCCGAGATATCTGTCGAGACCTATACCGATAACTGAGTCCCCAATAATAAGGCTGTTATTGAATCCGGTGATACATGTATAAACCGCAGGGATCATTGACTGCGGGAAATACCATTTATAGTGCCGGAAAGATTCCTCCATCTCCTCTTCGATTGCCTCAACATCCGGATAAAGCCGCATCACCGACTCATACACCTCATTGTTAATCTTGTCTGTGCAAAATCTCCCCAGGAAGCCGCTGAATGATGAATCATTCACATTTCCGGTATTGATGACATAGCTGAAAAGCTGAAGGAATGAACCATATTTTTCCCGTAGAACTGGCATCGAAACGGCAATCTCAGCCGGATCGATCGAAAAGAGATCTTTTTCAAGTCTGTTCACTTCAATATCCGCAGATACCGAAGAAACGTCGATAATGTAAGGATTTTTCCTGCACGACAGCATTCCCGGAAGCAATAACAATATTATCAGGATTCCTTTATATCTTATCCGCATGACATTCTTATATAATCCATAAAATAAATACTTTTTCTGCTTTGGGGCAACATCTTTAACTTCAATTTTTATTTGTTAATTTTACTGCCCTGATGAATAATTAATTTTATAACCTTTGAACCTTATGAAATTACTCAGGGGAAAAAATATCAGGCAGGCTTCATTTTTGTTACTCCTGGCGCTTTTCTTCATCCCTGCCAGGGTGTCTGCCCAGGAAAGAATGAGTATCGGAGTCCATTTTGATCCGCTTATCAGCTGGTTTGGCACCGATATCGATGCTGTGAACAACGAAGGAGCCAGACCGGGCATAAATGCAGGACTAAGTTTTAATTTGCCCTTCAGCCCGAATTATTCATTTTCAACAGGACTAAACCTGGTAAACGCATCAGGGAGACTGGTCTGTGAGGATGAAACACAGCTTGAACTTGTGAATACGGAAACTGTGGCCGCGAATGAACCTGTCATTTATAAAATCCAGTACGTGGCGGTGCCGCTGGGGCTTAAACTTGAGACAAACCAGATCGGTTACCTTACTTTCTTTTCCGATGTAGGAATGGATCCTAAGGTCAGGATCGGGGGGAAAGCTGATATCCCGTCACTTTCAGTAAAAGGGGAAAAAGCCAACGATGAGCTGAAATTGTTCAACCTTTCCTATCATATTATGGCAGGGATTGAATACGGACTTGGAGGAAATACTGCAGCAGTGCTTGGAATAGGCTTTGAAAACAATTTCCTCGATGCGACCAAAGACAACGGTGCCCAGCCGGTCGACAAAGTAACACACAGAATGGTGTATGTGAGGCTCGGAGTCAACTTCTGAAATAAACTAATGAAGATAACGGTCGCACAACTGAATTATCATATCGGCAATTTTGCCGGGAACACGGATCGGATTTGCAATGCCATCCGGAAGGCAAAGAGCGAAGGATCTGATCTTGTTGTTTTCTCAGAACTTTGCATACCCGGATATCCTCCTCTCGATCTTCTGGACCGGCTTGATTTCATCGAAAAATGCAACAGGACTGTTGATGAAATATCAAAAGAATGCAGCGGAATTACTGCAATAATAGGCTCTCCGGTAATAAATAAGAATCCAAAAGGTAAAAAGCTTTTCAACTCAGCTCTTGTACTGTCGGAAGGAAGAATCATCTTCTCTGCCAACAAAGCCCTGCTGCCCACTTATGACATATTTGATGAATACAGGTACTTTGAACCGGGGAACAGTTTCTCAGTATTCCCGTTTAAAGGGAAGAAGATAGCTGTCACCATCTGTGAGGATCTCTGGGATGAACAGCCCTTCGATAATGAATTCGAAAAGAAACGACTCTATCCTGTTTCACCGATGGAGGAGCTGGCAAAACACAGCCCTGATATAATTATTAATATATCGGCTTCACCCTTTTCCTGGTCAAAAATTGAATCAAAAACCGAAATTTTCAGATCAAAAGCAGTAAAGTATAAAATACCTGTCATCACAGTAAATCAGACGGGAGCCAACACTGAACTTATTTTTGACGGATCGTCCACAATAGTGAACAGTAAAGGAGAGATATTCAGGAGATTGCCATTCTTTGAGGAAGCTGTTGAGACATTCACTTTTGAAGAAATATTAAATGCTCCCGCTCATGAAAACAGTATAAACACTGAATCTGTCGGGCTTATCTATAAAGCTCTTGTGACAGGCATCCGGGATTACTTTGACAAAACTAATTTCAGATCTGCAATAATTGGTCTTTCAGGTGGGATAGACTCTGCATTATGTCTTTGCCTGGCTGTGGAAGCACTTGGCAATAAGAATGTAAGAGCTTTGATGATGCCTTCGAGATATTCATCGGATCACTCCGTTAATGATGCCGTTGCCCTTTCAGAAAAGCTGAATATACAATATGACATCATCAGCATTGAAAAATCCTTCAGGGCTTTTGAGCAAGAACTGGAACCTCTCTTCAGAGGAAAGGAGACAGATGTCACTGAGGAAAACATCCAGGCAAGAATAAGAACCGTGCTTCTGATGGCAGTCTCCAATAAATTCGGCTGCATCCTGCTGAATACCTCAAACAAGAGTGAGGCAGCAGTAGGTTATGGAACACTGTATGGTGATATGGCAGGAGGACTGGCTGTGCTTGGAGATGTTTATAAGACAGATATTTACCATCTTGCAAACTACATAAACAGGGACGAGGAAATTATCCCGCTGAACATCATAACGAAGCTGCCATCAGCTGAACTCCGACCCGGGCAGGTCGATACAGATTCGCTGCCTGAATACAGGATACTTGATTCGATACTCTACCAGTATATTGACCTTCAGAAGCCTGCAGAAAGGATATCAGGGGATGGCATTAACAAACCGACTGTTGAAAGAGTTATAAGAATGATAAACAGCAACGAGTATAAAAGGTACCAGGCGCCTCCAGTTTTGAGAATATCATCAAAATCATTCGGGGCAGGATGGATAATGCCCCTGGTAGCAAAGTACTGAATCGAAAGCTTATTCCCTGAAAAAGACTCTTTTTACTCTGCCGGGGATTGAGGTCAGTATTTCATAGGGAATTGTCCCGCATTTTTCTGCAACTTCATCAATTCTGATATTCTCACCAAAGATCTCTGCCTCATCGCCTTCTGCTGCATTAATTCCTGAAACATCGGCCATGCACATGTCCATGCACACATTGCCGATTACAGGCACTCTTCTGTTTCTGATATAAAGTGATCCGTTACTGTTTCCAAGTTTCCTGCTGAGGCCGTCTGCATAACCAACGGGTAGTATTGCTATTGTCCTTTCCCTGTCAGAGACATCGGCACATCCATACCCTACAGGTTCCCCTGCAGGGATCTTTTTTATCTGTGATATTCTCGTTTTGAAGCGTCCTGCCGGCTTCAGGTTCAGTCCTTCAATCTTTCCGGCACCATAAATTCCAATGCCTGGACGTACCATCTCGAACTGGTATTGCGGAAAACGGACAATAGCTGATGAATTGCATATATGCTTCAGCACCGGATAGCCAGCTGCATCACATATTTTTTCCGCAGCTCTTAAGAATATTTCTGCCTGCCTGTTTGTGAACTCATCAAACCGGGGATCTTCACTGGAGGCAAAATGAGAAAACACCGAAATTACTTTTACACATTCAAGCAACTTGAGGCGGGAAGCCAGCTCTTCTACTTCTTCCGGCATGAATCCAAGCCTGTGCATCCCGCTGTCAATCTTGATGTGAACAGGATAATGTGCCAGTCCATGCTTTGAAGCAACTTCTGAAAACTGTTCAAGTGAAGAAAAATTATATATCTCAGGTTCAAGATCATACCTGATCATTTGCTCAGCTGCCGAGCTATCGGGATTCATTACCATAACAGGAAGGGTAACACCGGCATTTCTGAGCTCAACGCCTTCATCTACGTACGCCACACCGAGATAGCTGACACGATGAAACTCAAGTAGTCCTGCAATTTCTGCAGGACCGGCTCCGTAAGCGAATGCCTTTACCATTGCCATAATGCGGGTTTCAGGATCAAGGCATCTCCTGAATTCATTCAGATTATGGGCTATTGCGTCAAGATTAACTTCAAGAAGGGTCTGGTGCACCTGCTGCTCCAGAAGCTTTCCTATTTTTTCAAATTCAAATTTGCGTGCACCTTTTAACAGGATTGTCTCGTTCTTAAACTGCGACGGATTGAAACGATGGATGAACTCATCAGTTGAATAAAAGAACCTGGCATCATCCCTGAAAAGCGATTTGTTTCTGGCTAATACCGGACCGATGCCAATGAATTTATTTATCCCGTTTTTCCTGATAAGATCAGCAACACCGCCGTATAGTTCCTTCTCATCCCTCCCGCTCTGTATAAAATCAGAGAGAATAAGTGTTGTATTTCTGCTGTTCTGCCCTCGCAGAAATTCAATAGCCATTCCGAGCGATCCCGGATCTGAATTATAGAAGTCCTCTACAAGCTGGCTGTTATTTATCCCTGTTTTGATCTCCATCCTCATTGCCACAGATACCAGGCTTGCAAGTCCTTTTCTGATAAGCTCCGGATCTTTCCCCATAACCAGGCATGCCGCTGCAACAGTTATCGCATTCTCCGCTGAAGCGCGGTCATTGAACGGAATCACAAAATTATGTGTCATACCCTGATAACCCATTTCAATCTGGATTTTATTTTCGGGCACAGGGCTCTTTTTTACTGTAATTGCGGCATGATTGTTTTCACATGACCAGTCGATAAGTTTCTTACTCTTGAAAGTCCTTTCACTCATAATGAGCTTCTGGATGATCTTATGATCGCTGCAAAATATTACTGTTGAAGCATTTATAAAAAGCTTCAGTTTTTCCGCCGCTTTGGCTGTCATATCAGGAAAGTTTTCGCCGTGGGCATCACCAATGTTGATGATTATTCCGATATCAGGTTCAATAATTTTCCTCAGGTTCTCCATTTCTCCCGGCTGGGAAATCCCGGCTTCGAAAATCCCTATTGTATATTTATCATCCAGCTTCAGCACCGACAGAGGCACTCCTATCTGCGAATTATAGCTTTTAGGGCTTCGTATAACCGGTGATGAAAGTCCGAGTATGTCAGCAAGCCATTCCTTAACTACTGTTTTTCCTGCACTTCCGGTAACAGCAATTACCGGCGACCTGAAAGATTTCCTGTGAAAAGAAGCAAGAAGCTGAAGTGCATTTACGGTGTTCTCTACCTGAATAAAAGCTGCATCAAGATATATACTCAAATCAGCCGGTTCCCTTTCAACAACAAATATCCTTATTCCCTTCTGGTAGAGATGATCAATGAATGAATGCCCGTCATGGTTCTTACCATGAATTGCGAAGAATGCAAGTCCTTCCGTAAAGCTGACCCTGCGGCTGTCCGTAAAAACATCCGTTATTTCCAGTCCGGGATTGACCTCCAGTTTTCCGTTCACAATCTGCGATATTTCTGAAGCAGTGTATTTCATTTGTTTTTTTCTATAGCCTTGTTATAACATGTCCGGCAGAGTGGTTCGTACTTATCCTTTTCGCCAAGCACCACAACCTGTTCCTCTTCCGATTTCCTGAAAGAATACTGGGCAAGATTGCCGCATCTCATGCATATAGCATGGACTTTTGTAACAAATTCAGCTATTGCAAGAAGCCCCGGAATGGGTCCAAACGGCTTACCCATGAAATCCATGTCAAGCCCGGCAACCACTATCCTTATGCCGCTATCAGCAAGCTTATTACAGACATCGATAATCGTATTATCAAAAAACTGAGCTTCGTCGATACCCACCACATTTACATCTCCTGCCAGCAGCAGAATCGCAGATGCATTATCCACCGGAGTTGAAAGTATTGATTTCTCGTCATGTGATACTACTCTTGATTCGGAGTACCTCTTATCGAGAGAAGGTTTGAATATCTCAACTTTCAGACCGGCAAACTGGGCTCTTCGCAATCTGCGTATCAGCTCCTCGGTCTTACCTGAAAACATCGACCCTGTTATAACTTCTATTGAGCCTCTTTTGCCGGTCGACCTGACCGTATTCTCGAGAAAATCCATGCTTAATTTATCTCAGTCATCATGTACCATTTTGTAAATATATCCCGTTTCGACTTGTGGAATATTAGTTACTTTTGCAAAATAAGGAAATTGGTTTGTTTTATTAACATTAAAAGATATGGATTTCAACGCAACCGTTGATTTAATTCTGAAAGATCTTGATGAAGCCCGGAAAATTATTGACGACCTGAAAAATTATCCCGGGGTTCCGGTTCTCCAGGTTGAACTGGCAAAATCAAAATGCAAGAGCGCCGGAGAAGTGATCGCTCTCCTGAAAACGCTAAAGCATGATGAGGTTCGTCCTGAAACTGAAATCCGGCAAGCTCCTCCGGTCATGAAGAAGGAAGAGGCAGTACGCCCGCCGGACAAACAGACAGAATCGACGATCGTTGCTGACACATTCGGCCTGACTGAAAGAATAAACGAGCAGATGGGAAGCCTGAGGGATGATGATAACGTATCAGATATTATAAAGACCAAACCGCTTACCAATCTTGCCGATGCCATCGGCGTGAATGACAAATTCCTTTTCATCAGGGAGCTTTTCAGCGGCAGTCCGGAATCATATAACCAGGCTATTTCCAGGCTCGATCATGCGGCAAGTTTTTCTGACGCCAGGGAGGTATTGATGAGTTATACTGGCGGCAATAAGGAAACTGAAGTCGTAAAGCAGCTTCTTGACCTGGTAAAGCGCAAATTTCCGGCTGATGAGTAAACTATTCCTTGTCCCTACTCCTATCGGCAATCTAAAGGACATAACTTTTCGTGCTGTAGAGATCCTTGAGAGCGCTGACCTTATCCTGGCTGAAGACACGCGTCATGCATCCCGGCTGCTGAACCATTATAATATCAGGTCATTGCTTCAGTCGCATCATATGTTCAACGAACATAAGAGCGTGGAGTCAATATGCGCAAAGATTGCGTCAGGCACAACGGTAGCCCTGATTACTGACGCCGGTACTCCGGGTATTTCTGATCCCGGATTCCTTCTTGTAAGATCCTGCCTTGAAAAAGGAATTCCTGTTGAAACTCTTCCCGGACCTACTGCCCTGATCCCAGCCCTGGTGAATTCAGGACTGCCATGTGAAAGGTTCTGCTTTGAAGGATTCCTTCCACAGAAAAAGGGAAGGAAAAAAAGACTGACAATGCTGGAGGAAGAGACCAGGACAATGGTTTTCTATGAATCGCCTTACCGGCTTGTGAAAACTCTTGACGAGATGGCTCAGCATTTCGGCAACGACAGGGAAGCATGCGTTTCAAGGGAGCTCAGCAAGATCTATGAGGAAAACCTGAGAGGCACAATTTCTTATCTTTCTGATCATTACAAGAAGAATCCACCCAAAGGAGAGATTGTTATCATAGTGTCAGGAAAGAGAGATTAATCCGATTCTGAAATGAAGAGAATTGTATTGCTTATTGTTTTCCCATTTGTTGTGATACTCTCTTCTCGTGCCCAGATTCTTAAAGGTAAAATCACAAATGAATCAGGTGAAGCAATACAGTATGCCACGGTCTATATACAGGAACTAAGACAGGGCACAACAGCCAATACAAAAGGTGATTATGAGATAAAACTGCCTGCCGGCAAGTATCTTGTGACCTATCAGAGCCTTGGGTATTCACCTTTATTTTATGATATTACAATTTCAGATAAGACAATTACCAGAAATGTAACTCTTCCTCTCCAGTATTATGAGATACCTGAAGTACGGATTACTGCTACCGGAGAAGATCCTGCATACGGAATCATGAGGAAGGCCATAGGCATGGCTCCATATTACCTTAATAACATAAGTTATTATAAAGCAGATGTCTACCTCAAAGGGAACCTCATTGTCAATAAGATCCCGAAGATAATGCAGAAGGCGATGAAGATGGAAGAATCCCGTAACGACGGATCAACGACCAGTACGACGATCAAAGAGGGTGATGTCTATATAATGGAATCATACAATGAGATTGAATTCACTGCTCCCGATAAATATGTGCAAAAGGTGATCTCAGTTAACAGCACCTTCCCTGATGAAGGAGACGATATTTCGCCGATGGACTTTATCAATGCAAGCTTCTACCAGCCTTTTATTGCAGAAATGGCTATTTCCCCACTCTCTCCGCAGGCTTTTTCGCACTATAAATTCAAATACCTTGGCGCAACACCTCAGGGGAATAACATCATAAATAAAATACAGGTCATCCCGAAAATAAAAAGCCAGCAGCTCTTTGAGGGTACCATATATATTATTGAAGATCTCTGGTGTCTGTACAGCGTTGACCTCATAAACGAAAATATTGCAGGAAAAATAAGTGTTCAGCAATTATATATTCCGGTTCAGGATAATATCTGGCTGCCCGTAAGTCATAAATTTCATGTTGACCTGGAGATTATCGGCATCAGGGCAGATGCAGGTTACGGCAGTTCGGTTAAATATACCGAAGTAAGACCAAATAGTTCGCTGCGCAAACCGGAAGCAGTCACTGCAGATTATTTCGGAAAGCCATCTTTATCACAACCAGCACAGGAACAGACTGTTACAAAAAACCAGGAGAAGATTGAAGAGATCCTCAGGAAGGATGAACTTACAAACCGTGATATGGTAAAGCTGACCCGCCTGATGGAAAAGGAATCTGAGAACGCTCTTCCCGATAGTGTAAGAAACAGCCTGGAAATCAAAGACAACACAATTTCGACTGTAGAGAAAGATGCCAGCAGGAAAGACAGTACCTTCTGGGCTGAAATAAGGCCTATTCCCCTGTCGGATCTTGAAATGAAGAGCATAAGGATACGCGACAGTATTAAAATGGTGACATCACTTCAGAAAATGAAGGCTGATTCAGTGGTTCCCGGTGAACAAAAACAGAAAAGCAAATTCCTCGAAACTGTCAAAAACATCGGTTCAGGTCATACATGGTCTGATACTTCAGGATTCAGATTCAGTTTCGGAGGCCTCCTGGATCTTGAAAACCTGAGCTTCAATACCGTCGATGGTTTTATTTATGGTATTGATTTCCGTATTTCTAAAAACTGGGAAAACAATAATTCGTCCCTGTCGGTTTCACCTGATCTCCGTTATGCCTTTAACCGGAATAGCTTTATGTGGAGATTAAATGGAAACTATACATATGACAGAGCAAGGCAGGGACAGTTTTTCTTCAGGGCAGGAATGACAAGCAGGGATATCGGAACAGGAGGAAGCGTCAATAATTTAATAAATTCAGTGTCATCGCTGTTCTTCGAGCAGAACTATCTTAAACTTTATGAGAATAACTATGTGGCAATTGGCAACAGGAACCGGATATCTACCGGGATCACCCTTGAGCTTGTTGCTGAATATGATTACAGAAGGGTGCTTGATAACAATACTTCATTCTCTTTATTCAAATCGGCACACGGTTATTCAGATAACATCCCGGATAATTATTTTCTGACCAACCTGGCGGATTCGATGTTCGCACTGCGCGATCAGCGGCATTTTGAATTTGTAACAAATGTTACATTTACTCCAAGACAGAAATACAGGATCAGAGACGGGATAAAAATACCGTGGGGCTCCGACTGGCCGACTTTTGTCCTTACATGGAAACATGGCATAAATGAATTCTCTGAGCTGACCGGCAGTTTCAGGCACTTTGATATGATAAAGCTTGAGGCATCCAAGCATCACAGCCTGGGTGCATTCAGCGAATTCAACTGGAGAGTAAGAGCTGGTGGAATTATTAATAAGAATAGTCTGACCTTCTTTGATTTCTTCCATTATAATGCACAGCCTCTGCCTCTTCTGATCGATAACTATCAGGATGCTTTCAGACTGCCTGCATATTATTCACTTAGCTCTCCGGAAGCTTATGGTGAGGTACATTTAAAATATACAACACCCTATCTGCTGCTTAAATACCTTCCCGGCCTGAGCAAGACACTGATGCGTGAGAACCTTAGCCTTTCGTGGCTGGGTTCAGAATTCCATAAAAGCTACACCGAGATAGGTTACAGCGTAACAGAGCTGCTGCTTCTCGGTGAACTGGGTGTTTATACCGGATTTGAAAACCTGAAGTACAGGAGCACCGGGGTTAGGCTGATACTGAGGTTTAATTAAGTCCTCTGCAAAGTCTGATCATGCAAAGGGAGGCTCATCGTGATTGTCATATTCCTGATCGAAGCTTCCTCTGATGTTCTTCAGATTATCGTGATTCATCTTTGATCCAAGCGTTATGCTTTGAGGGCTCACCGGTTCTGAAGTCTCTTCTATATCAAACTCATCAAGATCGACAAACTGGGCTTTCTCTTCACGGAATCGCAGTTTCACATCGTCCACGGGACCATTACGGTTTTTTGCCAGAATAATTTCGGCAATGCCTTTTGTTGATGATCCGTCGTCAAAGGCAGGGATACCGAATTTCTCCTGGCGGTGAATGAACACTACCATATCTGCGTCCTGCTCAATGGCGCCTGATTCACGCAGGTCTGAGAGAAGAGGACGCTTTGTTCCGCCTCTCATTTCCACCGACCTGTTCAGCTGCGAGAGCGCTATTATAGGCACATTCAGCTCCTTGGCGATGCTCTTCAGCGACCGTGAAATGGAACTGACTTCCTGTTCACGGCTCCCGGCATTTTCGGGTCCTGACATCAGCTGGAGATAATCCACGATCACCAGATCAAGCTTATGCTGAGCCATGAGCCTGCGGCATTTTGCTCTCAGTTCAAAAATAGAGATTGCCGGAGTATCATCAATATATATTGGAGCCTGCACGAGCTTTTTGATCCTTGTGTCAAGCTGTTTCCATTCTTCTTCCGAGAGCCGGCCATTCCTGATCTTATCGCCGGGAATATCGGTTTCAGCGATAATAAGCCTGTTGACAAGCTGGATGGATGACATTTCACAGGAGAAGATCGCTACCTTCTTCCCATGGTCGATCGCCATATTCCTTGCCATTGAGAGAGCAAGCGCCGTCTTTCCCATTGAAGGACGTGCGGCGATGATAATCAGTTCCGACTTCTGCCACCCTGATGTTAGTCTGTCAAGCTTTGTAAATCCGGAAGGTATTCCTACCAGCGCATCTTCTCTCTTGCCTGCTTCCTCGATCTCCCTGATGGCTTCCTTAATTACTACATTGATCGGAGCTACTTCTCTCTTAATGTTACCTTCCGCGATCTGGAAAAGTGCGTTTTCAGAAAAATCAAGTAGATCAGTAACGTCAATCGAATCATCAAACGACCTTGTCTGGATTTCCGATGATACTCTTATCAGCTCACGCTGGATATATTTCTGCGCAACTATTCGCGCATGATAGTCAACATTCGCAGCCGAAACGACCTTTGAGGTAAGCTGGGTCAGATAAACGGGTCCTCCCACACTTTCAATTTCATTATGATTCCGCAGTTCTTCGGTCACTGTGTACAGGTCAACCGGATACTCTCTCAGCGACAGATCGGAAATTGCCTTGAAGATTTTTTTATGGGCATCCTTATAAAAACTCTCCGGCCTGAGTATATCCAGGATAGTAATCACTGCTTCCTTCTCAAGCATGATTGCTCCAAGAACAGCCTCTTCCATATCGATAGCCTGCGGAGGAACCTTACCCAGATCCTGTAATTGCGCAATAACTGTCCTGCTGCCAGTCGTTTGTTTTGCCATTAATGTTATTTTACTGATTTATTGATACTTAAGAGGGGAATTATATTCTTCCTCCGGCAGTTTCAAAGGTATACAATCACCAGGTTATTAATCATGGCACACCTGGTTTATTACAAACAGACTATGTTAAAAACTTGTTGAAAAGCTAAAATTGAAAAGATTAATAAATATTCCAAAAGCTAATGGTATTTTTACACCAAATGGCGGAGTATGATTTCATTCCCGAGAGCTAAGATCAACCTTGGGCTGAGGGTTCTCGAAAAGCGCCCGGATGGATTTCATGAAATTGAAACCATCTTCTATCCAATTGCATTATCGGATGCTCTCGAGTTTGTTGTGTCATCCGGTAAAGCAGCAGGGGATGAACTTGTAATTACCGGTATCAATATAAAAACCCGTCCTGAAAAAAATCTGGTGACCAGGGCTGTAAAAAGGCTAAGAACAGGTTATCCTGTTCCTCCGCTGAAAATTCATCTTCATAAAGCGATACCTGCCGGTGCAGGACTCGGAGGCGGTTCTTCAGATGCCGCCTGCATGATAAGGAGCATGACCAAATGCTTCAGGTTTTCCATTACCGATGATGAATTGAAGGCAATCGCCCTTGAGCTGGGAAGCGACTGCCCGTTTTTTCTTAATCCTGTCCCGTCCATCGGTACCGGGCGCGGTGAGATTTTAAAACCGATCAATCCGGCGCTGGAAGGATTTTATATCATGCTTTTAAATCCAGGCTTTCTGATAAGTACGAAGGAAGCTTATCACAACTGTATTCCAGCCAGACGGGAGGCAGATCTTGAAGAACTGGTTGCACATCCTTTATCTGCCTGGAAAAAACTCATTGTCAACGATTTTGAGGATTTTGTTTTCAAGGTTTACCCTATGGTTGGTGACCTGAAGAGAGCCTTGTACAAGGCAGGGGCTGTTTACTGTTCAATGACCGGAAGCGGATCAACGGTTTATGGGATATTTGCGGAGAAACCTGAAATCAGCGGTAAGCTGAAGGATTATCTTATATATGAAGGGATCTTATGATTTCATTCCATCTCAAGCAGAACACATCCCTTTGATACTTTATCTCCTTTACTGACGAGAATCCTCTTCACTTTTCCGTCTCTGCTGCTTTTCAGGAGATTCTGCATTTTCATGGCATCAAGGATCATGAGGCTCTCCCCTTTGCTGACTACCTGTCCCGGTTTCACCAGTATATCCAGAATAGTTCCCGGAATTAAACTTAAAACCACATCCGGATCTGCAGGCTTGTAAGGTTGCCTCTTCATGAATTTTTTGCCCAGCCGGGTTTTATAATTACCTGTTCCTAATCTGAGAGATTCCAGATTTTCGAATTGCTTCATGTTCCTGAATAATAAAATTCCTGTTTCATAATATCAGAAGGGAGGAAGTCCATGTTTCTTATCCGGCATCTGAATAGTCTTGTTCTCAGATACAATTATAGAATGAAGAAGGAATTTCCTTGTTTCGGATGGTTCAATCACTGCGTCAATATATCCGCGCGATGCTGCAACGTATGGATTAGCGAACTTCTCCTTATATTCTTCAACTTTCTGTCTTCTCATGCCGTCAGGATCATCTGACGACATAATCTCCTTCCTGAAAATAATGTTGGCAGCTCCTTCGGGTCCCATCACTGCTATTTCTGCTGCCGGCCAGGCGAATACGAAGTCAGCCCTCAGATGACGCGAGGCCATCGCTATATATCCTCCACCATAAGCTTTTCTGAGAATAACGGTTATTTTAGGGACAGTGGCTTCGCTGTAAGCATAAAGGACCTTTGCTCCGTGCCTTATAACACCGGCATGTTCCTGGTCGACTCCGGGCATATACCCCGGAAGGTCCACAAGGGTAATTATAGGTATGTTAAAGGCATCGCAATAGCGTATGAACCTTGCTGCCTTGTCCGAAGAGTCCACATCAAGGACTCCGGCCATTTCCAGTGGCTGATTTGCGACAAACCCGGTTGTTTTGCCGTCCATCCTCCCGAATCCGATCACTATATTCCTGGCATAATGCTCCATGATTTCAAAGAAATCGGAATTGTCAACGATCGCCCTGATGACATCCCTGACATCGTAAGGCAAGGTTGGATCATCAGGAACGATCTTTTCAATATTGAATTCAGGGCTGGGTTCTCCCGGCTCAAACGGACGTGCTTTCCTTCCGTTATTCCAGGGAATGAAGGTTATAAGCCGCTTGATCTGTTCAAAACACTCATCTTCGCTCATGGCAAAGAAATGTGCATTTCCTGAGATCTCGCTGTGGATCCTTGCACCGCCGAGATCTTCCATGGATATCTCTTCACCAAGAACGGTTTTTATCACTTCCGGACCCGTGATGAACATCTTGGAGATATTATCGACCACGAATACGAAATCAGTAAGAGCCGGGGAATAAACTGCTCCGCCTGCGCATGGACCAAGTATCACAGATATCTGGGGGATGACTCCGCTGGAGATTGTGTTACGGAAAAAAATCTCGCCATATCCGGCAAGTGAATTCACTCCCTCCTGTATCCTTGCACCACCTGAATCGTTGATACCGATAAGAGGCATCCTCATTTTCAGTGCGTGGTCCATTATCTTCGTAATTTTCCGTGAATGCATCAGTCCAAGCGATCCTCCTGCCACAGTGAAATCCTGGGCAAAAACGGCTACCGGAGCTCCGTAGATTGTCCCTGAACCTATGATGACGCCATCACTTGGAAGGGTTTTCTTGTCCATGTCAAAATCACGGGCATCATGTTCTACAAAAAGATCGTATTCATTGAAGGAATCTTCATCCAGAAGCGTCATTATGCGTTCGCGGGCGGTTCTTTTGCCCAGAGCTTTCTGCTTCTCAATAGCCTGCTCCCCGCCACCAAGTAAAAGTTTTTCGCGCTTCTCATGCAGTTCCCTGATTTTTTTATTAAGTGCCATACAATGAAGGTTTTCTAAATATTATCTGCCTGAAGGATCAGGGGTACAAGTTTAAACAAATTGTATGATTTAAAGAAACTATTTCGGTGCCAATTTGTAAAGGACCATAGCTATGACTATGTAGACAATATTGGGTATCCACATAGCCAGCATCGGATTCAGATTCCCCTTTACCGAAAACTGCGATGCAAACTGAAGGAAAAGGATATAGGAAAAGCTTAATGCAAGCCCGATACCGATACTCATGCCTATTCCTCCCCTGATCTTTTTGGAGGATAGCGAAACCCCGATCAGGGTAAGAATAAAAACAGCAAAGGGATGTGCAAACCGTCTGTGCTTTTCAATGAGGAACACTTTGAGCTCATCCGATCCCTGAAGCTTCAACAGGTCAATATAATCATACAGCTCCCGGTATGTCATTGTACCGACAAATCCCGGATCTCTTGAAAAATCTTCAGGACTGATTGTGAGGGTTGTGTCTATTCTGACGCCTCTGCTAATTAATTCCTCATTGCCATTGATATCCCTCAAAGTATAGTTGGTTGCAGTCCATTTTGAAGAAGCTGAATCCCAAAGTACGGATGGTGATGATAGCTTTGAAACCAGTTTCCCCTCCTCACTGAATTTTTCTATGGTGAAATTCCTGCCTCTCAGGTATATCGGGCTGTATGATTCCATATATACATATATATTTTTATACACCTGTCTGTGGATGTTCTCGACAGTTATCTTTCTCCATTGCGGACGGTAATATTTATCTTCAAAATCCATCCTTTCAAGCGCTGTCTTCGGGATCACAAAATTGGTAAGATAAAAAATGAAAACAGCGATAACAACCGACGACAGGAAATACGGCCACATCATTCTCCTGAAGCTCATCCCGCTGTTGAGGATGGCAATTATTTCGGTATTGACAGCCATCCGGGATGTAAAGAAGATTACAGCAATGAATACAAAAAGAGGGGCAAAGAGAGTTGCAAAATATGGAATGAAATTCAGGTAATAATCAAATACAACAGCTCTCCATGGTGCTTGTTTTTCCATGAAATTGTCGATCTTCTCGGCAAGGTCAAATACGACAGCAATGGTCATGATAAGGATAAGGCAAAAGAAGAAAGTGCCCAGGAATTTCCTGATGATATACCAGTCGATTATCTTCGGCTTAAGAGAATCTACAAGCGTTCTGAAAGAATTTTTATTTTTGTCTCTTTCCATTTTCTGAAATTCCCTTTTATAATCTGTTCCCTGGCCTCTTTCACCAGGCTGAGATAAAACGCAAGATTATGGATACTTGATATCTGTGATCCCAGAATTTCTCCTGAAATAATAAGATGCCTCAGGTATGCTCTGGAGTATTCCAGGCTTACCGATGACGGACCTGCAGGATCAATCGGACTGAAATCATCGCTCCATTTATTGTTCTTGATGTTTATTATTCCTTCTGATGTGAACAGCATACCGTTACGCCCGTTACGTGTAGGCATGACACAATCGAACATATCTACCCCTCTTTCAATTGCTTCGAGGATATTTACAGGAGTGCCGACACCCATCAGGTATCTTGGCTTATCATCGGGAAGTATATCATTGACAATCTCGATTGTCCTGTACATCTCTTCCGGCGGTTCTCCCACGGATAGTCCTCCGATTGCATTCCCTGCCATCCCCGCCTCAGCGATTTTTTCAGCAGATATCTTCCTGAGATCATCAAATATTCCTCCCTGCACAATGGGGAACAGAACCTGTTCAAAACCCCAGAGAGGCTCAGTGTTACGGAAGCTTTCCACTGCCCTGTCAAGCCAGTGGTGCGTAAGAGCAACTGACTTTTTAGCGTATTTATGATCGCAGGGAAATGGAGCGCATTCATCAAGGACCATCATTATGTCAGAGCCAATAATCCTTTGAATATCAATCGTATTTTCAGGAGTGAATATATGTTCCGATCCGTCAATGTGCGATTTGAAGACAGCTCCGTTATCATTGAGCTTCCTGTTGCCTGAAAGGGAGAAAACCTGGTAACCTCCGCTGTCGGTCAGGATCGGAAGCTCCCATGACATGAATTTATGAAGCCCTCCGGCAGCCTTTATTATTGCCGTTCCGGGCCGCAGGTAAAGATGATAGGTATTGCCCAGGATTATCTTTGCATCGATTTCCCCGACAAGATCGCGTTGAAGGATACCTTTAACGGTTCCTCCGGTACCAACCGGCATGAATATGGGAGTTGGAATCTCCCCATGTTGTGTAGTAAGAATTCCTGCCCTCGCTTTTGATTCCTTATCCCTGCTGTAAATCCTGAACATAATGAAGCCTTGTTGCCGGCAGTACAAATGTAATTCATCCGTTCGGGCTGAGGAAATTATAGTGATTTTTTTTCACCATTACGATTATCTTGACTAATATTGCTGCGGATTCATGAAAGTCAGATGATGTTCCAGGATAACCTGTTCCTGATGATTGTTTTCCTGCTTTTTGCTCTCTCGGGAGCAATCCAGCTTTTCTATTATCTGTACTTCTACCTTGCTGTTTTCATTTACAGGCATCCCGATCCTGAACAGGAGAAAAAGCCGGTATCTGTTATCATCTGCGCCAGGAATGAACTGGTAAATCTCAGAAGTTTTCTGACATCTGTACTCGAACAGGACTACCCCGATTATGAAGTAATTGTAGTAAATGACTGCTCCGAAGATAACTCCTATGATGTGCTTGGGGAATACCTTCAAAAGTATCCTCATCTCAGGATATCCAACGTAAATAAAGATCCAAAATTTACACACAATAAGAAATTTGCGCAATTCATTGGTATTAAAGCCGCCAGGAATGATATCCTTCTTTTTACCGATGCAGACTGCCATCCTGAGTCTGATAAATGGATAGCCGGTATGGCGTCCCGTTTTGATGAAAAAACTGATTTTGTTCTCGGCTATGGCGGGTATATGAAAAGAAAAGGGCTTCTGAACACTTATTTAAGATACGACACCCTTGCCATTGCTTTACAGTATCTCGGAATGGCAATAAGGGGTATTCCCTATATGGGAGTGGGACGCAACCTTGCTTACAGGCGTTCAGTGTTTTTTGACAATAAAGGCTTTGGCTCTCACAATCATGTAATGTCAGGTGATGATGATCTGTTTGTCAATTCAAATGCCGGAAGGAACAATACGCGTGTCGAATTCCTGAAAGAGACACATACAAGATCTGTTCCATCCTCAACGTTTGAAGAGTGGGTCAAACAGAAAAAAAGACACTTTAAAACAGCACGTTATTATAAGGGAAGAGATATGTTCCTTTTAATCACTGAACCTTTTACCCGGGTTCTCTTTTACGCTTCATTCATCATCCTGTTATCTTACCTTTTCCTATGGCCTTATGTGCTGATAATCTTTGGATTAAGATTGGTAATTCAAATAATGGTCCTGGGGTTTGGCCAGAAAAGGCTGAACGAGCATGGCCTTGCAGTATATTCACTGTTTTTTGATATTTTTTCCCCGGTCATAAACAGCATCATTTATCTGAATAACATGTTGACCAGGCCAACTAAGAACCTATGGAAATAAACCAGGGGTTGTCTGACAAGGCAAAGAGTGATCTTTTACTGGTTGAGGAGGCTAAGAAAGGCAATGAAAAAGCATTTGCAAGCCTTATGACCCGGTACAGGGATTCAATTTACTTTATGCTCCTCAAGATGGTGAATAATCCGTCGGATGCCGAAGATCTCACAATAGAAGCTTTCGGGAAAGCATTCAGGAACATTGATTCGTACACACCCCGCTACGCTTTCAGCACCTGGCTCTTTATGATCGCTACCAACAATTGCATCGACTTTGTCAGGAAGAAACAATCCTCTCCAATACCGTTCAATCAGAATAATGATGCTATTGATAATATCACAAGCAATATTCAGTCTGACCTTCCTGATCCTGAAGAAACCCTTATCAACGATCAGAAAATAGCCATCCTGAGGAAAATAGTGAATCAGCTGAAATCGCCGTACAGGGAGATTATTGAGTTGCGGTATTACAAGGAATATTCGTATGAGGAGATATCATCAGAGCTAAATATACCTTTAGGTACGGTTAAAGCCCAGCTTTACCGGGCAAAAACCCTGCTTTATAACATCTTTATAAAAACAGGCCACAGGTAATGCCGGAAAATATATTCAGATATTTCCCATCACTTTCGACTGACCAGAAGGAAAAGATCTCACGGATTGAATCAGTATACAGCCGGTGGAACAGCATGATAAACCTGATCTCAAGGAAAGACATGGAGAATTTCTATATTCACCATGTGCTTCATTCACTATCGATTGCAAAGGTCATTTCTTTTACTCCGGGCACCCATATCCTTGATGTCGGGACCGGAGGAGGATTTCCCGGAATCCCACTTGCCATATTGTTCCCTGATGCTGAATTCACCCTCCTTGATTCAATCGCCAAGAAGATCAGGGTTGTTGACGCTATTGCCGCGGAACTTGAGCTGTCAAATGTGAAAGCACTCAGGAAAAGAGCTGAAGAGGAAAAAGCCAGCTACGACTTTGTTGTCAGCAGGGCTGTCACTGAATTTCCCGGATTTGTCAGGCTTACCGCAAAAAACATCTCACCGGAATGCAAAAATCCGCTGAAAAACGGTATCCTTTATCTTAAAGGAGGCGATATTGATAATGAACTGGGGTTCCTTAAGAATAAGGTTAAAATATGGAATATCAGCGATTTCTTTTCAGAACCATTTTTTGAGACAAAGAAAATTGTATATCTCCCTGTGCCCATCACAGGGAACCGGTAAAAAAATCTTCCGGGTTTCTTATATTAAAAAAAATACTATATTTGCGGTCTCAAATGTAAAGGCACAATAATACAATAACACAATGAAAAGGACATATCAGCCGTCAAGAAGGAAAAGGGCAAACAAGCATGGATTCAGGGAAAGAATGTCCACGGCAAACGGAAGAAGGGTGCTTTCTTCACGCAGGGCAAAGGGAAGAAAAAAGCTTTCGGTATCCCCCGAGCTCAAACTGAAAGGATAATTCCTGACTACTATACCGGTTAAAAGGTGCCACATAAGGCGCCTTTTTTGTTAACTTCGCTTTTGAATGAACAAACTCCTTGATAATATCAATGAACAGGATATCAGGAAGATAGCTGATAAGGTAATTTCCGGTATCCGTATTTCACAGGAGGAAGGTTTGCTGCTTTACCGAAAAGCTGAATTGTCACTTCTCGGATTCCTCTCGGGAATAGTCAGAAGAAGAATAAACAACGGCTTTGCATATTTCATCCGTAATTTTCATATTGAGCCTACCAACAAATGTATCTACAACTGCCGCTTCTGTTCATACCATAAAGCTGATTCTGACCCTGAAAGCTGGGAATACAGCCACGATCAGATGCTTGAAACTGTAATGAGGTTTGATGACAGGGAAATGAGGGAAGTTCATATTGTCGGAGGTGTTCATCCGTCATACGATCTCCACTACTACGGCAGCCTTATAAAGAAGATCAAAAAACACAGGCCGGCGCTTCATATCAAGGCATTCTCGGCGCCGGAACTCGAATATATGATTAAGAAGGCAGGTATGAGCGTTGAGGATGGACTGAAAGCACTGAAAGAGTATGGCCTTGATTCAATTCCCGGAGGAGGCGCAGAAATATTCGACGAAAAGCTCAGGTCGGAAATATGCAATGAAAAAACATCATCGGCGATGTGGCTTGCAATTCATGAAACAGCTCATAAGACCGGAATACCATCCAATGCCACAATGCTTTACGGGCATTCTGAAACCTTCGCTCAAAGAATAGATCATATGGAGAGGCTTCGCAGGCTTCAGGAGAGAACCGGGGGATTCAATGCCTTTATACCGCTGAAATTCAGGAAAGAAAACAACAGCATGTCATATCTTGGTGAAGTAAGCCTCATTGAAGATCTCCGCAACTATGCTGTCGCCAGGATCTACCTTGATAATATACCTCATATCAAAGCTTACTGGCCAATGAACGGGAAGATCGCTGCGCAGCTAAGCCTCTCTTTCGGAACTGACGACCTTGACGGGACCATTGATGACACTACCAGGATATACTCAATGGCAGGGGCAGAAGAACAGAATCCTGCCATAACTACGGAAGAGATCTGTAATCTGATCAGGAATGCAGGCTTTGAACCTGTGGAAAGGGATTCACTGTACAACAGGATCTGATAATAATTTTATCAATACATTTGCGTTATCACTAATGTACAATTTGCCTGTATGAGCTTAAAGAACTTCATTTTCAGCAAGGTCTTCCTTAAAAATCTTGGTCTGGCAATACTGATTGCTGTCTGTGCAATCATAATGCTGCTTTTATGGCTTAATATTTACACCAGGCATGGCCAGTCAAGGTCTGTTCCCAATTTCCTTGGACTGACAATGGAAGAGACTTCCGCGCTGGCAAAGAAGAGCAGAATGAAATACCAGGTGATTGATTCAGTTTATACTTCACTCGTTCCGCGAGGCTGTGTGGCAGAACAGAATCCAAGACCGGGATTCAAAGTGAAAAAATGGAGAAATATTGTGTTGACTATCAATGCTTTCCGCCCCGAGATGGTGGCTGTGCCTGACCTGGTCGACCTTCCTTTGCGCCAGGCAATTGCCCTGATTGAGGATGCCGGACTGGAAATGGGCGCCCTGAGATATAAATCGGATTTGTCAATAAATATTGTCCTGAACCAGCTTCATAACGGTAAAGATGCTGTTCCCGGTGATTCTATACAGAAAGGCAGTGTTATAGACCTGGTTCTGGGCAAAGGTCTCAGCAATCAGAGGACTGCTGTTCCTGACCTGATGGGAATGAACCTTGAACCAGCGAAGAACAGGATCTTTGGAGCTTCCCTTAATCTGGGAACTTATATCTATGACAATTCTATCCACAACAGTGAAGACAGTGTGAACGCATTCGTATATAAGCAGAATCCTGAATATGAAGAGGATGCCACTCTGCAGCTTGGTTCTTCAATATACCTGTGGCTGACAGTTGATTCCATGAAACTGCCTGTGGATTCCACCCTGATCGTTTTGCCCGATACGATACTGCCTGCAGGGATTCGTCCCGGAACAACTATTTAATCCTGATGATCAAGAAGGCTCTCCTAAATATCATCCTTACTGTCTTTTTCATTGGTATCGCTGAAGGACAGGAGGCAGTTTCCGGGCTGCAGACAAATATAATTTTGAAAAATACTGTCTCCTCTTATACAGAATCAAAATCCCATGCAGAAGACACTCTTGAGTTACCCTTCTTTGATGATTTCTCAGGTGATTTTGTTTTTCCTGACAGCAGAAAATGGAGTGATAATTTTGCATTCATAAACGATACCTACAGCGATAAGCAGATCACTACCGGAATAGCTACCCTGGATGCCCTGACCAGTAACGGGAGATTGTATGAAACGGCTTCTTCAATCGTTTTTGAAGCTGACCACCTTACATCACAACCTCTTAACCTTAATTTACCTGCAACTGATAATATCTGGCTTAGTTTCCACTTCCAGCCCGGAGGTATTGCAGATCTCCCGGAAGAAAACGACAGCCTCACGCTGCAGTTTTATGCACCGGCGGAAGGCAAATGGTACTCTGTCTGGCGCAGCGCCGGGAATAACTATCCTGGATTTAAAGCTGTGACAATCAGAATTGACAAGTTGAAATTCCTCAAAAAGGGATTCCGGTTCCGCTTCATTAACTATGCAAGTCTCAGCCCAAATCTTATTGATCCTTCGATAGTCGGCAACTGCGACCAGTGGAATATTGACTATGTTCTTCTCGACAGGAACAGGAATGCGGGTGATACAATTTATGCTGATGTCGCTTTCAGGTTCCCGCTCAGGTCGCTTCTTAACAATCATGAGGCAATGCCGTTAAAACAGTTTAAGGAGATCTATACACAGGAAATGGGATCTTCAATATCTGTCCGTTACCGGAACAACGATATCATACCAAGAAACGTAACAAGGAATTTTGAGATCTGGAATATGTACGACAATGTGCTTTCAACATTCTTTACCGCAGGAGCTACAAACATAGCTCCCGGAACCAGCGTAGATTATGATGCATCGCATTACTACACTTTTAACTCAGGCAATGATGACTCGGCATTGTTCAGAATAAAAAGCTGGCTTATAACAGATGATTTTGATCCCAAGGAGAATGACACTTTGGTATATTACCAGCATTTCGGAAATTACTTTGCATTTGATGACGGATCAGCGGAGAGCGGTTACGGAGTTAACGGACTGGGATCAAAAAATGCAATGGTGGCTTACAGGTTCAGATCGTATATCGAGGATACTTTGAGAGCTGTAAGTATCTGCTTTAACGACAGTTATATGAATTCAAACCTGAGATCGTTTGACCTGATGGTATGGAACAATTCAGACGGTCGCCCCGGAAATGTTTTATATTCACTCGAAGAGATCATGGTCAAACAGGGAGATGATATAAACGGATTTCATACGTACGGACTCCCTTCCCCGGTACCTGTCAAGGGTATTTTCTATATAGGGTGGAGGCAGCGGTCAGAAACCTTTCTTAATGCCGGCATTGATATTAACACTCCCCATAACGGAAAACAATATTACTGGATAGCAGGAAACTGGAATGTTTCGCAGATCACAGGCTCTCTTATGATCAGACCTGTACTCGGACCTTTAATCAACACCTCAGTTAATGAGGTTAAATACAACAGGAACAATACTTTGCGTTTCTGGCCTAATCCTGCAAGGGATTTCATCACAGTTGATCCTGGCGATCTTCAGGATACGCAATACCTGAACATAACAATCTACGACCTGCAGGGACGCAGACTTATCAGTGTTCCCTGGAGTGAACAACTTGATATTTCATCACTGAATGAAGGTTTATATATTATAACATCAGGCAGGAATGGCATTTCTGCAGGGCAAAGCCGTCTTGTAAAAATGAGGTGATAATTCCAAATGGCTGAAGAGGAATTAGTTGAGCAGCAGGAGCTGTATGAACATCACAGGTTCAGAATAGATCCCGGTCAATCCCTTCTCAGGATCGATAAATACCTGTTTGCCAGGCTGGAAAACGTCTCAAGGACAAGAATACAGAGTGCAGCCAATGCCGGGAACATACTTGTTAATAACAATCCTGTAAGTCCGAATTACAGGGTTAAACCGAATGACATAATCCAGATCTTTCTCCCGAGTCCGCCAAGGGAAGTTGAACTCATTCCGGAGAATATCCCTTTAAATATAGTTTATGAAGATGATGATGTAGTGGTTGTCAACAAGGAATCGGGAATGGTTGTTCATCCTGCCTATGGAAATTTTACAGGCACCCTTGTCAATGCGCTGATGTGGCATTTTAAGGATCTTGCGCTCTTCCGGACAGGAGAAGTGAGACCGGGACTGGTTCACAGGATTGATAAAAATACATCCGGCATCCTTGTAATAGCAAAAAATGAATTTGCACTTAACAGGCTATCAAGGCAGTTCTATGAAAGGAGCACCGACAGAAAATATATTGCTCTCGTATGGGGTATTCCCGACCCGCTTGAAGGAACAATAGAAGGACATGTCGGAAGGAATATACGCGACAGGAAGATCATGCAGGTATTCCCTGACGGGACCCGGGGCAAGACGGCAGTAACTCATTATAAGGTCATTGAGGATCTGGGGTATATTTCACTTGTTGAATGCAAGCTTGAAACAGGAAGGACACACCAGATAAGGGTTCATTTCAGTCATATCAGGCATCCGGTTTTCAATGATGAAGAATATGGCGGAGACAAAGTACTTAAGGGTACGACATTCAGCAAATACCAGCAGTTTGTAAGAAACTGTTTCAAAATTCTCCCGCGGCAGGCTCTGCACGCAAAATCGCTTACTTTCAATCATCCTGTCTCAGGAAAAAGACTTTACTTCGATTCTGAATTACCTGATGATATGCAACAGGTAATTGAGAAATGGCGTGATTATATCTCAGGAAGAAAATAAAATCTTGATTTGTGTTTACCAGCTGCCGCCGGCACCGCCGCCACCGAAGCTTCCTCCTCCGAATCCGCCGAAGCCGCCTCCTCCCCTGCCGCCTGAAAATCCTCCCCAGTTGCTGCTGTGCCTGCTGCCTCCTGAATTCATCATTGAAAGAAGCAGCCAGAGGGGTAATCCCTTATCGCTTATATGCCGCTGGTTCTTCCCTCCTTTACTTCGCATCGACATGATGATAATAATGACTATAACAATTATGATCAACGGAACAAGTCCGCCGAAATCACCTGCAGCCTTTTTCCCATACTCATCAGCTGTAAATTCGCCGCTTGCCAGTGACATCAGTGTGCTTGCAGCTTTATCAAGCCCTCCGTAGTAATCCTCATTACGGAACGAAGGAATCATCTCATAATCAATTATATCTTCGCAAGTAAGGTCAGGGATAGCTCCTTCAAGTCCATATCCCGGAGCTATGAATACCTGTCCGTCAGAAGTATTTGTTTTGGGTTTAACTAGTATTAATACACCATTATTAAGTCCCTTCTGACCTATTCCCCATTTTTCAGCAAGCCTGAATGCAAAGTCTGACCTGTCATAACCTCCAAGATCATTAACTGTCACGATGGCAATCTGGGTAGAAGTGGTGTCATCAAATGCAACCAGCTTCCTTTCAAGAGTATTTATCTCATTGCTGTTGAGTATTCCTGCAAAATCATTCACAAGCCGAGGAGGAGAAGGCTTGTCGGGAATATCCTGGGCTGCAATTATCCCTCCCTGTAAAATGACCAGTAAGAGAATAATATGTATTTCAGAAGCAGTTCTTTTTATCATCCTATTCCGGAAAAAGCACTATCATCGTAAGAAATGTCGTCGGGCAGTTCATTTACATCTCCCTTTTTAAAGGGGAAGTGTGCCTTTAGCTGCAATCCTGCCATCAGTATCCCCTTTACCAGACCTTCTGTAAATTTGTCTTCACGGAAGTGATTTTCAATTGTATCCTTTATATTGTTCCAGAAGCCTTCAGGAACCTTTTCATTAATCCCCTTGTCTCCTATTATGGCAAACTTCCGGTTGTTTATGGCGAGATAAAACAGTACACCGTTTCTCTCAGCAGTATTGTGCATCTTTATCTTCCTGAAAATCCATGCTGCCCTGTCAAGAACATCGCCTTCAATAAATGTTTCAAGATGAACCCTTATCTCTCCCGAGGTGGTATCTTCAGCTTCCTTTATTGCTGAAAGGATTTCAGTCTGCTGCTCTCTGGTAAAGAATTCCGAAGCCTTCATTTATTATAAAAGAGATATCAGAATTTAACTTCCGGAGCTTTTTCGGTGCCTTCCATTGATTCAAAATACGGCCGGGCAGTAAATCCGAACAATGCTGCAACAAGGTTAGCCGGGAATCTTTTGATATAAGTGTTGAAGGCAAGAGCTACTTCATTGAATTTCCTTCTTTCAACGGATATCCTGTTTTCTGTTCCCTCGAGTTCAACCTGAAGGTCCCTGAAGTTCTGTGTGGCTTTCAGCTCCGGATATTTCTCAACCACAACCATCAATCTGGATAGAGCTGAACTTACCTCACCCTGCACCTGCATATACTGCTGCATGTTCTCAGCTGTCATCCTGGCTGGGTCAAGTGTTACCTGTGTTGCTTTTGCTCTTGCTTCAATCACCTGCGTGAGTGTCTCCTGCTCAAACGCTGCGGCTCCCTTGACCGTATTGACAAAGTTTGGAATGAGGTCCGCCCTTCGCTGATACTGTGTTTCAACATTTCCCCACTGGCTGGTAACACTTTCCTGCAATGTTACCATCTGATTATAAACCTTTGTACCCCAAAGAACTACGCCAAGCACTATTAATCCAAGGAACGCGGCTATAATAATCGTAAGCAAACAACCCTTTTTCATTTCATCAGTTTTTTGATTTTTCCAAAGTTAATCAATATCGGTGAATTGAAATATTTATATAAACCCACATTATTGATTAAATTTGAATTGATAATTAAAGACAGTCATGAGAACAATTGCCATTGCTGCCGGAGGTGATTCCTCTGAATTTGAGATATCAGTTAAAAGTGCCGAGGAGGTCCGCAAGGCTTTATCCTCCAGGTACATGGTTTATATTATCATGATCAGAGGGGTTAGCTGGTACTGGGAAGATGCGAAAGGACGCTATCTCTCAGTTGATAAGAATGATTTCTCACTTGTTGTTGATGATTCAAAGATCAGATTTGATGCTGTATTTATAGCAATACACGGATCTCCCGGCGAGAATGGAGTGCTGCAGGGTTATTTCGATATGCTTCAGATCCCTTACAGCAGCTGTGGAGCATTCTGTTCAGCGCTGACATTCAACAAACAAGCCTGCAAGATGTTTCTCAGGGAATATTCGATACCTATGGCGGATGCGATCCTGGTAAGGAAAGGTGATAAGGTAGATCCTGCAAAAATAATCAGCCTTTTGGGATTACCATGTTTTGTAAAACCCAATGACAGCGGATCGAGTTTCGGAGTTACGAAGGTAAAGGATAAGGGAAATCTGGTCCCTGCCATTGAGACTGCATTCAGGGAGAGTGGTGAAGTAATGATTGAAGCCTTTATGAAAGGAAGGGAAGTGGCCTGCGGGGTTGTAAAAACACGAAACAAAACACTTGTACTTCCTGTTACGGAAATCATCAGTAAGAATGAATTCTTTGATTATGAAGCTAAATATACACCAGGTAAGTCAGATGAAATAACTCCTGCCGGTCTTCCTGAATCCATGACCGGCATTATCCAGGAATTAAGTTCGAGGATTTACGATCTTCTTGGCTGCAGGGGAATTGTGAGGGTCGATTTTATCATTATTGATAGCAAGCCTTTTTTCCTTGAAATAAACACTGTTCCCGGTATGAGTGCTGAAAGCATTATCCCCAGGCAGGCAGAGGCTGCCGGACTGGTCCCCGGAGACCTGTATTCAATGGTAATTGAAGATATATTATCAAAGGGATAACGGTGCAACGGAAGAATAACGCCATTGAGACTGTTATTCCTTTGCTTTCTTTAACGCGCCGGTAGTTGTGAAGTATTTGGTCAGCATCCCTGATATTTCCCATTCCGGGAGTCTGCCTGTCTTCATATATTCAAGAAATTTTTCAGTAACCTGCCCGAAATGCTCCTCGTGGGTTATCCTGTATTTGGAGGGAATGCTGATTTTCACAGCATTATCATCTATAGTCTCTGCCTTAATCGAATCATACGGCAATGCAGTGAGCACTTCCTGTAGCCTGAGGGTGAAGTCGCTGAAATTTTTACCTTTTATATTCTCGATATATAGTGTGGGCAGGTAACCTTCTTCAGCACCCTGTTTTATAACAAGGTCGCATCCTGTACCATGCATCACAGAATAGTGAGTATCACCACCTCCCGGGGGAGCCTGGTAATTCCATGTAACGGATACTTTTGCCCAGATTCCTTTTATCTGGTAGGTCATTTCACCATTTGCAAAAACACTGAGCTTTCCGTTTTTGACATCCTTCTGAAGATAATCAGGGAATTCGTCAAGTCCCGTGACTCCCCTGAATTGCTCCCTTGAAATTACAGTAGCCCATCTTTTTGCTTCAACCATATTAATATCTGAAGGATAAAGAATCTGCTCAGGGAAGCATTCCCACTGGATCAGGTCAACCAGGTGTGTTGTGACATCAACTATTCCTTCACCCTGCTGTTCAACATCAAAAAACCAGGCCGGGCGAAGGAGCGGAGAACCAGAAACTATCTTTGAAAAATGATGTACGCTGATTTTTGATACGGCAGGTTCTTCTTTTGTGCCTGTCACCAGCTTGCCGAATATCTCTTCATTCAATGACAACATCTTCTGAAGGATTGTTGTCACCTCATATCTTTCAGTCATTATATCATAAAGCAGGATCCCTTTATCTTCAGCCATGAAGAATGCCTGCTCCAGTTTCAGATAGTCTTCCGGATAGATTATCATGGGTTTGTCTGCCAGCACACTGAATCCTGCATTTATGGATTTCAGAATGTATTCTGCTTTTTTCCTGTTGTTACCTGATAAAACCACAACATTTCCAGGTCTATCCTCGAGCATTCTCTCCAGGAAATCAGGTCCGGCATAGATAACCTCATTCCATTCAGTCGGATCAGCTGAACGGTTGTTATATGAATTGATCCTTTCAATATGCTGCATGTAATCAGGACCTTCCGGTGCATATACATGCACTTCCGGGGAAACCTGGTCGTACATTTTTTTCTGGACCAGCGCAGCATGAAAATGGCCGGGGTCGACAGTCATCAAACGAACCTGATAGCTTTTTTCCATAGGATCCTCCGATTTGCTATCTGACTGGTTTTTTGATCCTCCTGATCCGCAGGATTCGAGGACCAGTGTTGCAAGAATTAAAACAAGCCACTTTTTCATTTTTATTTTGAATTGTTTTTTACTGCTTTTACGAACGCGTTGATATTTTCACTTCTGACATCCGGAGCCATTCCTCCTCCCGCTGACCATATGATGCGTTCATGGCTGCTGATCTCACCAAAAGCTTTCCCAACCGCCTCTTCTACCTTTGATGGTGTCGCTGCTGCCAGTACATCTCTGGGAGGAATGTTACCAACCAGCACTACCTCGGGACCCGCGAGCTTTCTCATTTCGCCCATGGAGTGGTTAAATGAGAAGTTAAACATATTGACTCCCATTTCCCTGAGATTCCTCGCTGTGATCAATCCGTCAGCATCATTATGCAGGAATCGTACTTTTGCACCTGTGACTTCAAATATCCTTTTAAAGTAAGGGATCACAAATTCCCTGAAATCTGATTCACCCACGAATCCTATGATGTCGTCAAGTATGAGAACACCGTCTATTGAAGGGAAGCATTCTCTCTGCCATTTAATCCAGTCGCAGATAAAATCGGTTATTTTTTTAAGTAGCCTGTGAGAGCCGTCAGGGTCGAGAGCAAGTGACATCATGAACTCTGTTGTTCCCATAAGGAAACTTGAGATATTCAGAGGGCCCCTTGCGACTGCGAACCTGATCTGGTGATCAGCATCCCTGATTGCTTTTTCATTGTTCTTCAGCCTGCTTATCATAAAGGGCAGAAGTCCGTCTGTTTTAACGTTAGGTTGCGGAAGGGAATCCGTTCCGCCAATACCTGTCAGGATCCTTTCAGCGTGGGGCAGGCTTCTCTCCACGAAGATCATCCTCGATCCGAACGCTGAAGGTTCTGTGCACATTCCATATTCTGACCAGAAACCAGGCATGAACCAGACTTCGGGAAAAGAGTTTACTGCTTTAAGGTTTGACTTCAGCCACAGATCATCAGAAGAGTAGAAGTCCACTGTGGAAATTCCATACCAGCCCGGTATCCACGGACTGTCAATAATAAATCCAACAGGCTGATAGTTCAGTACTTTCCCGTCAATCAGTCTGATCAGGTCATCCCATGAAGAATTGCGCATAATGAAATATTAAAGGGTAATATCAAAAACCGTTTACGGGAATAAATTTAAACAGAAATAAATTATTTCTCCGAAAATAAGATTAAATAAAGTTAAATAACTGTTTGTAACCAGCTAATTATAAAACCTTCCTGTAATCATCTATCGGATCACATGTGCATACAAGGTTACGGTCGCCATACCCGTCATCAATGCGGCCAACTGAAGGCCAGAACTTATTCTCGATAATCCACAGAGCCGGAAATGCGGCCTTCTGCCTGTCATACTTATGTTTCCAATCAACTGCAGTGACAACCCTTACTGTATGAGGCGCGTTATGAAGTACATTGTCTTCCTTATCTGCGGTGCCATTCTTAATATCCGCGATCTCGTTCCATATCGATTTCATAGCATGAATGAACTTGTTAAGCTCCTGAAGGGATTCCGATTCAGTTGGTTCAACCATCAATGTACCGTGAACCGGGAATGAAAGCGTTGGTGCATGGAATCCATAATCCATGAGCCTTTTGGCAATGTCGGATTCCGTTATCCCTGCTTCTGCCTTGAAACTCCTGCAATCAAGGATCATTTCATGAGCAACAAAACCTTTTGATCCTGTGTATAAGGTTTTATACCATCCTTTCAGGGCAGCCGCAATATAGTTTGCGTTGAGGATTGCAGTTCTTGTCGCTTCGGTTAGTCCATCAGTTCCCATCATGAGAACATAGGCATGAGATATCGTAAGTACATGAGCGCTTCCGAAGGGAGCTCCAGCTACAGCAGTTGTTCCATGGCTGCCACCTGTGCTTACTGCCGGATGAGATGGAAGAAATCCGGCAAGCCTGTCATTAACAAGGATAGGCCCCATCCCGGGACCGCCTCCACCGTGAGGTATTGCAAATGTCTTGTGAAGGTTAAGATGGCATATATCAGCACCGATATATCCCGGACTTGTAAGTCCGACCTGCGCATTCATATTTGCCCCATCCATATAAACGATCCCGCCATATGAATGGATAATATCCGACATTTCAGTCACTGCTTCCTCAAAAACACCATGTGTTGACGGATATGTAATCATGAAAGCAGCCAGCTTTTCATTATGCTCCTCAGCTTTCTTTTTCAGATCATCGACATTGATATTCCCCTTTTCATCACACTCAACAACAACTACCTGCATACCTGCCATAACTGCGCTTGCCGGATTTGTACCATGTGCCGAGGAGGGAATCAGAGCAACATTCCTGTGAACATCGCCCCTGCTGTGATGATATTCCCTGATTACCATAAGTCCTGCATACTCTCCGGCGGCTCCTGAATTCGGTTGAAATGAAATAGCTGAAAATCCGGTTATCTCTTTAAGGGCTTCTCCAAGCTCATCCATCAGCTGATAGTATCCCTGCGCCTGGTCCTTAGGCACAAACGGGTGGATATTGCCAAATTCAGGCCAGCTCATTGCGAACATCGAGGTTGCAGGATTCAGCTTCATCGTACAGGAACCGAGAGAGATCATGCAGTGAGTCAGGGAGAAATCCTTCCTTTCAAGCATTTTAATATAACGCATCATCTCGGTTTCACTGTGAAAACGATTAAATGCCGCAGCTTTGAGGAACTGAGACTTCCTGGTGAAAATTCCTTCAATGCATTTGCAATCGCAATAGGAACTGACAGCTTTATGTGCTTTACCTGCTGCCCTCGCAAAAACCTCAAGGATTTTGTTGATTTCGGGAAAAGATGTTATCTCATCTGTACTAATATTGATGCTATTGTCATCGGGATAGAAGAGATTCATGCCTGCAGCTTCCGAATGTTTTTTGATTTCGCTATTTGACATGCCGGCAGGCAATATGATTTTCAGAGTGTCAAAGAATATAGTATTGACCTGGTTATAACCAAGTTCTTTTAACGAACAGCTTAATGTGCAGGCTGATCTGTGAATATGTGCAGCAATGTCTTTGAGTCCTTCAGGACCATGGTATTGTGCATACATCCCGCTCATGGTTGCCAGCAGCGCCTGAGCAGTGCAGATATTTGATGTAGCTCTCTCCCTTTTGATATGCTGCTCCCTTGTCTGAAGGGCCATTCGTAATGCCGTATTCCCCTGTGCATCGATTGACACACCTATTATTCGTCCCGGCATGCTTCGCTTGAGCTCATCCCTTGTAGCAAAAAATCCTGCATGAGGTCCTCCGAAGCTCATCGGCAGTCCGAACCGCTGATTAGAGCCTACAACAATATCTGCGCCCCATTCACCCGGAGGGGTAATGATTGCCAGGCTCATAAGGTCAGCTGCCACCCCTGCCAGCGCTCCTGCCGCATGGGCTTTGCCGGTAAATTCACTATAATCCCTTATCTGTCCCGATGCAGCCGGATATTGTACAAAAGCTCCGAAAACCATTTCATCAAAAACAGCTTCGGTGTATTTACCGGTAATCAGTTCAATGCCCAAAGGTTTCGATCTTGTTCTGATCACATCCATTGTCTGCATGAAAATATCCTCATCGACAAAGAATTTATTTGCACCTGCCTTTACCGCAGCCCGCGATCTTGCATTGTACATCATGATCATAGCCTCAGCAGCTGCTGTTGATTCATCAAGCAATGAGGCATTTGCAATCTGCATGCCTGTCATCTCAGTTACCATCGTCTGGAAATTAAGGAGAGCTTCAAGTCTGCCCTGTGATATTTCAGCCTGGTACGGGGTATAGGATGTGTACCATGAAGGATTCTCAAGCACATTCCTTACAATAACCGATAATGCTGCAACACCATAATAACCCTGACCGATAAATGAACGGAACATTTTATTCTTTGCTCCGAGGGCTTTAATATGTTTCAGGTAGTCATATTCACTCATCGCTTCCGGAAGTGTCAGAGGTTTTTTAAGCCTGATCTTAGCAGGTATCGTCATGTCAATCAGCTGGTCAAGCGAATCAGCTCCGATTACTTCAAGCATCAGGGGCAGCTCCCCGTCGCGCGGACCATTATGACGCTTAACAAATTTATCTGTAGCCATATATAGTAGTTTTTCTTTATTATAACAGGTATAAATCAAAATTCCGGTCAGCCTTCTTCCTGCAAAAATAACTCTATTTGCATTATCTGAAAAAAGGATTGTTTTTCATTTCTTTTTCTATAGTTGTTGCCTCACCGTGGCCCGGATATACTACTGTTTCCGGAGGGAGTACGAATAATTTACTTTTGATGCTCTCAATAAGTATCCTGTGATCTCCGCCCGGAATGTCGCTTCTTCCTATGCTTCCTGCAAATAGAGCATCGCCTGTGAAGACAACTCCGTTTTCTTCGCTGTAGAAGGAAAGGCTTTCCGGGGCGTGACCCGGAACATGCAGCGAAAGAAGGGTTTCTGATCCGAAAGTTGCTGTCTGCCCATCTGCAAGGAATCCTGCTGGATCAGGAGGCTCATCCATTTCCAGACCAAAAAACTGAGCATATTGCATCGCATTTATTCTGTTCATGCCTCCATCAATATGACAATAAGCGCCAAGATTATATTTTTTAAGAAACATCCTGTTACCGAAAATGTGATCGAGATGGCAGTGTGTGTTCAGCAGAAGAACAGGATCAAGTTTCTTTTCTTCAATGAAACTAGTCAGTGTATTAAACTCATATTCATAATAGCAGCCGCAATCGATAACAGCACATTTACCCGAGTGATCAGCAAGAATATAGGTGTTAACCGTTATGGGTGAAAAGATGAGTTTATAAATTTCCATAAAAGTACTTCATTGGTTAACTGTTCCCCTGAGCATCGGAACAAAAACAAAGTATCCATGAGAGGAATAGTCAAAGGAATCTTCCCCTGTCCTCTGCACAAGAGTCATTACCTGGGTTCCTCCGTCACCAAGGGGGACCACCAGTTTCCCTCCAGTCTTCAGCTGTTTCAGAAGAGCATCAGGTATCTCGGACGCTGCAGCCGTGATTATTATTCCGTCATAAGGCCCGTACTGAGATTTCCCTTCGTGCCCGTCGCCATAAAAAAAATCAGCGGTATACCCGAGTGATAAAAGTGTGGATTGCGCCTTCAGGTATAGTTCCCTGTATCGTTCTATCGTGTAAACCTTTGCGCCCATTTCGGCCAGTATTGCCGCCTGGTAACCTGATCCTGTACCGATTTCAAGTATCTTATCCCTTCTTTTGACCTGCAGCAGGGAGGTCTGTATCGCTACAGTATAAGGCTGTGAGATTGTTTGTCCCGATGTGATGGGAAAAGCCTTATCAACATAGGCGTGAATAAGGAATGCGGGATCCATAAAAATATGCCTGGGAACCGTTCCGATAGCTCTCAGCACTTCTTCATCGCTGATTCCTTTTTTCCTTAACTCTTCGACCAGCTTTTTTCTTTTGCCTCTGGCTTCAAAAGAGTCCCCTGTGAGGTCATTTTTCATATGATTTGCAAAAAACAAAAATATGAAAATTGTTCAACCGGATTCAGGAAGCTGATAATACGTTAATAACATTTTTCCCCCCTGGAAGACAGATAAGATAATTTTCATGATAATCTGTATCTGCCCAGAGGCTTATAAACAGGACCAGCAGGTTTCAGTATGCTTTCAAAGAGTATGACTTCAGAAACATTCACTTTTTGAAAATGAGTCTCCCTGTATCGTTCAAGAGACGATTCAAGCAACCGGGGATCTTTAATGAATTTTATCCTGCCGAGTGTAATATGAGGCTTGAAAGGACGATCTTCAAGACTGAATCCTGTATCTTTTAATTCTTTCATTATGTGATCGTTGATACTGGTCAGTCTTTCACATTCCTCAATGCCTGTCCATATTACACGGGGATCGCGGAAATTCTTAAACACACCTGTTCCTTTAAGGTTGAAACTGAATTCACCAAAACCTGAACATTGCTGTCTTACAGCAATATCTGCAACCTTTATTCTTTCTTCTTCGGTATCTCCGAGGAAAGCCAGCGTCAGATGAATGTTGACCGGATCTACCCAGACAATTCTCTCATTGGCAAGAACAGACCTGAGTGATGAGATCGTTTTTAACAACAAACCTTCCGGTTCAATTTTAATTGCAACGAAGATCCTTTTCATATTTACAGCAATCCTGACTGGATATCCTGAATAATAAGCTCAACCAGGATATCCTCGCCATACGGATCGTATTCCGATTTAAGGTTTGTACCGAAAATCCTGGCAATTCCCTGCCAGAAAGCAGCATTTAATCCTCCGCGGTATTCCCGTATCAGATCATAAGAAGTGTTATAAGTTTCCCTGTATATCAGTTTAAGCAGTAGTTTCCCCTGTGTGATAGTCATATCTCTGATATCGTCCTCGTATTCATTAAAGACTTCCTTTTCAAACTGCTTCAGATAGTTTCTTCTGTCCTTCTCGTCACTAATCGTTGCCAGTTCTGCATTCACATCTGACAGTCTTTCTCTGACAACCATGGCATATGGGTAAACCTTTTTAAGATTATAAACGAGCCTCTGGTATTTCCTGAACTGTGACTGCTCTCTTCTTGGAGAGCCTTGCATACGACCTACAACTGCAACCTCCTTGATCTCAACCTCCGGAAGAGTCTCGCCGTTCCGTTTCACCTTCTGAAGGAGATAGAACCGGTTGGGTACAGTGTCATTCTTTTGTATGAGAGTGTCTTTCTGACCTGCAGCCTCAGTATAGAATAATAGACTGAATAATATCAGAAGGGAGTATCTCATACTTGTTAAAGTCTAATGCAAAGTTATCAAATAACGGGCCAGACGGGTGATAAATTTTTGTATCATGTTTTATTTAGGTTTAACTTTGATAGAAATACTGATTCTTAATAAATTGTTAATCTGAAATAACTATTAGCCATGGCAAGCATAATATCTGGTTTCGAATATGATGTTTTCATCAGTTACAGGCAGAAAGATAACAAATATGATGGCTGGGTAACAGAATTCATTGATCACCTTAAAAGGGAGATTGAGGCAACCTTCAAGGAGGATGTCTCAATTTATTTTGATGAAAATCCTCACGACGGGCTGCTCGAAATACATAACGTTGATAAAAGTCTCGAGACAAAACTAAAGTCACTGATATTCATGCCAATAATTTCGCAGACATATTGCGATCCAAATAGTTTTGCCTGGCAGAATGAATTTGTTGCCTTTAACAGGATGGCCTCAGAAGACCATCTGGGAAGGGATGTTAAGCTTGCAAGCGGTAATGTATCCAGCAGAATTATTCCGATTAAGATCCATGATCTGGATGCTTCTGATACCGAACTGCTTGAAAATGAGCTTAAATGCAGGCTTCGTTCCATTGATTTCACATATTCAAGCGCAGGTGTTAACAGGCCATTGAAACCGGATGACAATCCTGACAGGAATCTTAATAAAACCTATTACCGGGATCAGATCAATAAAGTAGCCAATGCAATAAAGGACATAATTTACGGGCTTCACCCGGATGAGAAAAAAAGAGCAGCAAAGTCATATCAGACAAGGATACAGCCCGGGCACGTTGAAGAGAAATCCAGACCGATCGCTGAAAAGTTTGTTTCACCAAAGCAGATTCCTGTTAAATATATTGTATCTGCTGTGTTGGCGTTATTGGTTATAGTGGCGATGATCATATTTATTCCAAAACTGATTCGAAAAACAAAGACCGAATTATCAACTGTGATGATTAAAAAAGCTGTTGCTGTTCTGCCAGTCTCGAATCTGACGGGGAATCCTGATTTACAGTACATTGCCGAGGCTATCCAGAGTGACATAAGCGGAAAACTCAATAGCATCAGCAGTCTGATTGTAAGACCTGACCAATCAACATTACAATTCAGGAATAGCGAAGAACCAGTTCAACAGATAGCCAAGAAGCTGAGCGTAAATAATTTAATCCAGTCAACAATAAAAGGAACTAAAGATAATCTTCAGGTCGAAATCCGATTAATTGAAGCTTTCCCCGAAGAACGAAATATCTGGAGTTCAATTTTCATCTACAACTGGAATAGCATTGGAGAGATTTACCGTGATATAATCAGCAAGATTGTTGAAGCTGCCCAGATAAAGCTTACTGATCAGGAATCGAAAAAAATGGTCATTGTTCAAAAACACGATACTGCTCTGTTAAGAGCTTGTTATCTGGGAGACTACTATATGAAACAACTGACTCAGGAAGGATTTGAAAAAGGGTTGAAGTATTATAATAATGCTATGGCAATTGATCCATTGGATCCACTCCCTTACCTTGGTCTGGCCCGGGGTTATAGTGAATCATCGCATGGGGCTGGTCTTGGCGTTGATGCTCCAAACAGATCGCGGGATTATGCCCGTAAGGTTCTTGCACTCGATTCAACACAGGCAGATGCACATGCAATTCTGGGACACTGGTATCTTTACCATGGGTGGAATTTTGATGAAGGTGAGAAGTATTTGAAACACGCTATCGACCTGAATCCAAATAATGCTTTTGCTCACTGTCATTTAGGCTGGCTATATTGTTCATCCCTGATTCCTGATACACGTTATTCCAGGATATATAAAATAGATGATGCGTTTGCTGAAATGAAAAAAGCTGTGGAAATTGCTCCAACTGAAACAATCTATCAGGGATACCTGGCCTGGCTTTATAATTTTGCCGGCCGTTTTGAGGAAGCTATAGAAGAAGCCCGAAAAACCCTGCAGCTTGATCCTAATTATACAATGGCATATTTTGTTATGGGATCATCTTATGCTGAAATGGGGATGTATTATGAAGCAATAGAAGCTCATAAGAAGGGACTTGCAATCAGCCCGGGCTTTGAGGACGGCTTAGGAGTAGCTTACGCACGTGCCGGCCAAAAGGATGAAGCCCTGGAAGTTGTAAGAGGTATTGAAAAATATATGGATTCGTGGTGGTACGCCTTTGGTGTGGCTGAAGTTTATTCTGCACTGGGAGAAAAAGAAAAAGCTATAAATGCACTGGACACTTTGTATAAACTTGGCGGGGACTTTGCTCCGTTTATAGGAGCCTGCTGGATCTTCAAGCCACTTTTTGGCGAACCCGGATTTAAGGAAATTCTGAGCAGATTTAACTTTCCAAAATAACTATTTGTCAGGATAGGAATTATTTATATTTTATTTTCTTTTGCAATACTTTCTCTAAAAGCTAATTTTGGAGAAAGTTGCTTCAATGGGATTAAAAGCAGAGGATCTCGAGGATCAGTCAAAATACCGGCAGATAATTGCAGTTTCTTACAGCAGCCTTATCGATTTTGTCCTTGATTACCTGAGAAGAAAATCTGGTCTCATGATTTTCTTCTGGTCAGCATGCCTGATCTTCCTTGCAATAGCTCTGTTTGTAAGAATAAACTTATCGGGTTACTTTCTGCTAAAGAACATAATAACGCATTCAACGCTGGGGCTGATCGTGTTCCCTCTGCTGAGTATCCCCCTTCATGAGATCCTTCATATAATTCCTTTCTTCCTGGCAGGCGCCAGGAAAATCAGGGTCGGGATGGACCTTAAGCAGTATATTTTCTACGTAACAGCTCACCGCCATGTTGCCAGTGCCAGGCAGTTCAGTATTGTGGCACTGGTGCCGTTTGTAACAGTGACGATTGCTCTTTTTGTTCTTATATTGTTCTCACCCGGTTTATGGAAATGGAGCCTGTCACTTTTTCTGTTCGTCCATACAACAATGTGTGCCGGCGACTTTGCTCTCCTGAATTTCCTTTGGCTGAACAGACATAGAAAGATATACACATGGGATGATGCTGATGAGAAAATGGCGTATTTTTATGAAGAAATATGAGAAGAATGAAGGGGAGAAAGGGTGAGAGGGAGAATGGGAGAGACAAGGAATGTGTTGAAGAGGGTTGAAGAGGGTTGAAAACAGTGTTACTCAGTGTCAGTCTGAGCGAAGCGAAGACCCGTGTAACTCCGTGGTTAAGAGGAATTTAAACTAATATTAATATTATTATGAAGAAACTGATAATCATTATATTGCTTATCGTCTGTTCTGTATTTTATACGACCGGACAGAGGAAAGTCGTTCACCTGCCGGATCTTCCGGGCTATGTTACACTCAAGTGCGATTTTCACATTCATAC
>CAZGGZ010000003.1:58087-70046 GCA_964525415.1 uncultured Rikenellaceae bacterium
ACCTGCCGGATCTTCCGGGCTATGTTACACTCAAGTGCGATTTTCACATTCATACGGTCTTTTCAGACGGGAATGTCTGGCCAACAGTCAGAATTGCTGAAGCCTACCTGGGCGGGCTTGATGCAATTTCAATAACAGATCATATTGAGTATACTCCTCATAAGGATTATATTCCTGTTGATCACAATGCTGCCTGGAAAATTACCCGTAATGCAGCAAAGGAAGGAAACCTGATACTTGTACATGGTGCCGAAATAACGCGCGATATGCCTCCCGGACATATGAATGCCCTTTTCATCAATGATGCCTCTGTTCTGGCTAAGGATTCTGTCATGGATGTCATTGCAGAAGCCATAAAACAGGGCGCATTTATTCAGTGGAACCACCCGGGATGGAAGGCACAACAGCCTGACGGAATTCCGAAAATGTATGACATCCATTACAAGCTTATTGAGAAAGGGTGGATTCATGGAATAGAGTTTTTCAACGATAGCGAGTATTATCCCCTGGTTATGACCTTCTGCAAAAAATACAACCTGGCTGTCATGGGCAACAGTGATAATCATGGTGTAATAAGCGAGGATTATAAAGCACCGGAATACACCAACAGACCGATGACACTTGTTTTTGCAAAGGAAAGAACGCATGATTCCCTCAAAGAGGCGATGTTTGCAGGACGTACCCTTGTGTACTTCAAAGACATGCTTGCAGGGAAGGAAGAATATGCAAAACCCTTCTTTTACCAGTGCATTTCGATTGGTAAGGTATTCCATGAAAACGACAGGAACAGATACTTTGAAATAACCAACAGGTCCGATATTCCATTCTTCCTTGAAAATGGAGTGGCTCCGGCTCCTTCGTATATAACACTGCCGGCTAATTCTGTCACAAGAGTATCTGTCAGCAAAAAAGTTACTTCACCGCTGGTTTACGATGTAAGAAATATAATTACCGGCGAGGAAGAGGTATTGAAGGTGGAGTTGAAGTATTAGTTGAAGGGGGTTGAAGGGGTTTAACCTTCTTCAACTCTCTTCAACTTTTTTCAGAATCTCTGCTTTGCCAGTGCCAGAACATCATCCTCCCTTACAATAGGACGTATTCTGAATGAATACTCATAACTGTTTTCAGGCAGACGGTATTGCGGATGTATCCTTGCACCCCATGAATCATCACCTCCGATACCCATTTGCCCAAGATCGATATTCAGGTTAATGAGATCGTGCGGTTTGACATTATTGGTATGTGTGTTTGCACTTTTTGCATCTGCTCTGTATCGTGACAAATTCCCCGGTGATTCGAAATCATCGTGGACATAGTTAAGAGCAGCAAAGCAGAACAGAGGATTGCCGCTCACCAGAATTCCTGTTCCGTTATCGTCAGTAAGCGTAAGCCAGCGTGTATCTGTTTTATATCCATTCTCCTGTGGTCTTATATATGGTACATACTGATCTGCTACAGTGCTTTCATAAAGACCAACCTCTGCAGAAGTTTTCCTGTCAGCATAGTTTTCATGCGGCCCCCGGCCATACCATTTCAGATTGGCAAATTCCTCAGGGAGCTGCATCTGCATACCCATCCTTGGCAGTTCAGGGATTTTCTCCGAAACTTTCCGAAACGAATTTGAAACCACCACATCGGATGTGCCATAGATAGTATAGACTGTGGAATAACCTGCTATCTTTTCATTTTCATTTCCCATGATATCATACCTGAATACAACAGTAACCTTTCCCGGTTCATCATTTGAGATATCTCCCTTTGTTACGACAATTTTCTCCCCTGCTTTCTTCCAGACACCCATCAGTCTGTCCATTCCGTATCCATAGTCGTTGTCTGTCGGAGGTCTCCAGAAATCAGGTTCGGGACCTTTTTTTAGAAGTTCCCTGCCTTTATAGCTGAATGATTCTAACCGTCCCGCTTCAAGATTGAAAGCCATTATAATATCAGTACCGTTTATATTGAGCTTGTTCCCGATAATACTTGTCTGAAGGACTGTCAGTTTATCCTGAACAAATTTCACTGTTCCCCCTTCTACCGGTAATTTAAACTGGGCTGTGGCATAAATGTGGTCTGCAGGAACAAGGTTCCATTCTTCAGTCCTTGATGCCCGCAGGTTAAGGAAATATTCGGCTCCGGGCACAGGTATGATTTTTTCCAGGGGAAGAAGTACATGAGTGTATTGTTTTGGCTTGCCGTCAGGTAATGACAGTTTGCCCGACTGAATTACTGCTCCGTCTGAAACAATTTCCCAGTCAAATACGAATTCGGACAGGTCTGTAAAATCATACTTGTTAATAATTCTGATCATGCCCTTTGCCAGATCAACAGGTTCAAAACCAATGTATTGGTAAACCTTTTTCACTTCATTCAATGCAGGTTTGCCTGTCCTGTCCGGCCAGGTAATGCCATTAATGCAGAAATTGCCGTCACTTGGGATTCCTTCTTCCCCGAAGTCGCCACCATATGCCCAGTATTTTTCACCGTTTTCGTCAGTCTTCAGGATGCCCTGATCAACCCAGTCCCATATAAATCCACCCTGCAGTTTTGGATATTTTTCGATCACATCCCAGTAATCCTGAAGATTACCCGTCGAATTTCCCATTGAGTGGACATATTCGCAGAGTATCAGCGGTCTGTCGTCCTTATCATCCTTTGCATAACTTTCAATCTGTTCAATCCTGGCATACATCGGACAAACAATATCAGTATGTCTTTCTGTCGTATTTGTACTTTTCTCTGCACGTTCATACTGCACCGGCCGGGTATTATCCCTTTCTTTGGTCCATTTGTAATTGGCAAGGAAATTATTTCCGTCACCGGCTTCATTTCCGAGCGACCATATGATAACGGAAGGATGGTTTTTGTCCCTCTCCACCATGTTCTTCATCCTGTCAAGATGTGCTGCAGCCCATTCAGGCTTATCGGCGATGGTAACATCCTTATTATAGCCGATGCCGTGCGATTCGATATTTGCCTCATCAATAAGGTAAAGACCGTATTTGTCGCACATCTCATACCACAGTTCCTGCTGAGGGTAATGTGATGCCCTCATTGCGTTTATGTTGTTGCTCTTCATTACCCGTATATCTTTCAGGATAGTTGCCTCATCGATAACATGCCCGTTGACATCATCATGCTCATGCATGTTGGTACCTTTTAAATATACAGCCACGCCGTTTATCAGCAGCTGGGAATTAATTATCTCCACCTTACGGAAACCTATCCTGGAGCTTATGCTTTCAAGGTTATTACCGTTTTTATCCTTCAGACTTATCACCAGGGAGTAGAGATCAGGTGTCTCTGCAGACCATTTTTTTATCTCCGGCAGACTTTTCCTGAAGTCAAAGGACGCATTGCCGTCAGCCAGACCAGCTTCCTTTGCTTCAGAAAAAAGTTTTAATTCATCATCAAAGAGGGAGACTTCAATTGTATAGCCATCTGTGTCGTCATCAGTTCCTTTCAACGAAACCTGAAGGTCAAGGACTCCATCCTTATAATCGTTCTCAAGGTCGCCTTTAGCAAAGAAATCCCTGATATAGGTCTCAGGTCTTGCATGAAGGAAGACACTCCTCTGGATCCCGCTCAACCGCCAGAAATCCTGGTCCTCAAGATAGCTTCCGTCACACCATCGGTACACCTCTACTGCCAGTGTGTTCTTCCCCTTTTTCAGGTACTTTGTGATATTGAATTCGGCCGGTGTCTTACTGTCCTGAGAATACCCAGCAAACTCTTCATTCACCCACACATAAAATGCAGAGCTTACTGCACCGAAATGCAGAAAAACTTCCTTTTTCTTCCACTCAGCAGGAACAGTGAAATATCTTTTATATGAACCAACCGGATTCCATTCATGATTAATATAGGGAGGATTCTTTTTGAAGCCGAATCCAATATTTACATAGATTGGAACATCGTACCCCTTCATCTGCCAGTTGGACGGGACCTCAATATCAGCCCAGTCACGGGTGTCATAATCATCCCTGAAAAACCAGTAAGGTCTTTCATCAGGTGATTTTACCCAGTGGAATTTCCAGATACCGTCAAGAGACAAATAGTTAGGAGATGCTGTTTTATCTGCTGTCAGAGCAGACTCTTCATCGCTGTAGCTTATGAGCGTTGCATGGGGAGTTTCCCTGTTCTGACTGAACATTTCCGGATTTTCCCAGTCGCGCGGTTCCTTTTCAGTGAATGCCACGCCTTCATACTTGTTGTATTTCTTGCAGGAAGTGATAGCAATTGCTGCCAGAATAAAACAAAATGTGATCTTCTTCATAAGAGCAGTTTTATAATTAACTTTAAAATTACAAAAAAAGTATGAACGGTCAGAAGAGCCCGGTGATCTTGCCATTTGCATCAATATCGATCTTTTCGGCTGAAGGATTGTTTGGAAGTCCCGGCATTCTCATGATAGTACCTGCTATCGGGACAATAAAACCTGCGCCTGATGAGAGTTCCACCTCTCTTATCTTTATTGTAAAACCGCGAGGACGTCCCCTCCTGTTCTGATCATCTGAAAGCGATTTCTGGGTTTTGGCAATGCAGACAGCAAGGTTTCCCATACCCAGCTTTTCAATTTTGTCAAGCTGCGACCTTGCTTTTACAGTATATTCAACATGATCGGCGCCATATAATTTCCTGCAGATAGTGTCAATTTTTTCCTCAAACGACCAGGAAAGTTCATAAAGAGGTCTGAAACAATCCGGACAATCTGTGACTGCCTCCAGCACCTGGTTGGCAAGATCAACAGCCCCTTCTCCGCCTTTTGCCCAAGATTCATTTATCGCTACTTTGACGTTCTGCGATTTACAATGCCTGGTCAGAAGATCCAGTTCGGCCGGGGTATCTGAATCAAAGCGGTTTATGGCAACAATCGGGCTGAATCCGAAGTATTTCATGTTCTCAATGTGCTTATCGAGGTTCTCAAATCCCTTTTGCAGGGCATCCGTATCCTCATTTTGCAATGCCGATAGTTTTGAGCCTCCATGATATTTCAGTGCCCTCACAGTAGCAACAATAACTACGGCATTTGTGCGGAGGCCACCGACTCTTGATTTGATATCGAAGAATTTTTCAGCTCCGAGCTCACTTGCAAAACCAGCTTCCGTAACCACATAATCACTGAGAGATAATCCTGTTTTCGTAGCTATTATTGAATTGGTCCCCTGTGCGATATTTGCGAAAGGTCCGCCATGGATTATCGCAGGAGTTCCTTCAAGCGTCTGCACCAGGTTAGGCATAATGGCTTCCCTGAGAAGAGCTGTCATAGCGCCCTGTGCTTTCAGATCGCGCGCAAAAACCGGCTTATCATCATAAGTATAGCCGATAAAAATATTGCCTAGTCTCTCCTTAAGGTCCATCAGGTCCTTTGACAGGCAGAGGGTTGCCATTACCTCCGATGCAGCGGTAATGTTATATCCTGACTGCCGCGGGACACCTTCGGTTGTTCCTCCAAGGCCTATGACAATATCCCTGAGCGATCGTTCATTCATATCCGTCACTCTTTTCCATTCTATAGTCCTCGGGTCAATTCCAAGGCTGCCTCCTTTTGACTGGATATTGTTATCGATCAGGGCAGCAAGCAGGTTGTGTGCCTTTTCAACTGCTGCCATATCACCGGTAAAATGCAGGTTTATATCCTCCATGGGTATCACCTGCGAATAACCACCGCCTGCTGCACCTCCTTTTATACCAAAAACAGGACCCAATGACGGTTCGCGCAAAACCACCGTGGTTTTCTTTCCGATACGATTCATAGCCTGCGAAAGCCCGATGGATGTTGTGGTTTTACCTTCACCCGCAGGTGTAGGTGTTATTGCGGTTACAAGGATCAGCTTCGCCTTTTTTACCTTCTCTTCGTCAATGAAACTGAGAGGAATCTTTGCCTTATACTTGCCGTACAATTCCAGCTCTCCCGGCGGTATGCCAAGCTTTTTTGCGATATCAACTATTGGTTTGATCCTTGCCTCCTGGGCAATCTGAATATCCTCTTTCATAGAAGCTATTTTTAAATTCATAAATTAAGCGAATCTAATACTTAGGTTCTGAAAATGGTGAATATTATGAGTTTTTTTGTATATTGAACTTTTTACATGAAGTAATTAACGTCTCATTAATATTATAAAGTATGGAGAGGAATATTTCTGGACGCACATCGCGCCGTGATTTCGTGAAAAAACTGGCAACGGTCACAGGAAGCGCTGCTGCCGCTGCAGCTCTGTTACCTGTTCTTGAAGAGAATGAGTTACTGGCTGCTGACAAGCCTGAAAAAGAAGCCGCACTGATTACTGAATTTATTAAGTATCCGGCCGCAACAGGTGAAATGAGAGCATTTCTTGCCAGACCAAAAAAAGGGAAGAAATTCCCTGCTGTTATTGTGATCCATGAAAACAGAGGTTTAATTCCTCATATTCAGGATGTTACAAGGAGAATGGCTAAAGAGGGCTTTCTTGCACTTGCCCCGGATGCACTTTCCCCGGTCGGAGGTACACCTGAAGATATTTCAAATGTGGGAGAGCTTTTCAAAAAACTGAACAGCGACGAGACAACAAAGAATTTTGTTGCTGCCGTAAAATTTCTTGAGACACATCCAAAGTCCAACGGGAAGGTCGGCTGCACAGGTTTCTGCTGGGGAGGCGCTATGACAAACCAGGTTGCAGTGAATTCCCCTGATCTGGATGCCGCAGCTCCTTACTACGGAAGACAGCCTTCAGGAGAAGATGTCGCAAAGATCAAAGCTCCGGTAATGGCTCATTATGCCGAGAATGATCCCGGGATCAACGCAGGGATACCAGCTTTTGAGGAAGCATTGAAAACCAACAATAAGGAGTACCAGATATTCACTTATCCCGGTACAGGGCATGGTTTCAACAACGACACAAACCAGGGGCGTTATAATGCAGAAGCGGCAAAGCTGGCGTGGGAAAGGACGGTTGCGTTCTTTAAAGAGAAGCTATCCTGAGTGCTTCAATAAATGGCCTGCAATGGTTGAAGAAGAGCTTGTAGCCGGGGCATAAATAATTGAGTCCGGGCTCGCCGTCAGGAGTTAATATGAACCTGTTTTTAGGGCATTCACCGTTGCACATTTCCAGAACCTCACATTCCCTGCAGAAACGGGGAAGCTTTGATGATTTGTCTTCTCCAAAAGCTTTCTGCAAAGGAGAATCAAGCAGCCCGGCAAGCGAAATATCATTTATATTCCCGACAAGATGCTCCGTGTCCACAAAATGATCACATGAGTAGAAGTCACCATTGTATTCGACTACGGGAACTCCGCCACAGGTTACTTTGAATATGCACAAGGTATGTTCCTGCCTGAATGCCGTGCGGGCAGCCTCTTCAAATAACTGGATCCGCACTTTGCCGATATCCTTTTCCACCCACTCATCAAAGACCTTTATAAGGAAATTCCCGTATTCAGGCGGATCGACTGAGGCGCGACTGACTCCTGAATCAGAGTCAGACGCCTGTTCAACCAGCGGAAGGAACGTAATATATTCTGCTCCCAATCCTCTGAAGAAGTCATAAACCGGCAACGGATGTCCGGAATTGAATGAATTCAGAACACACAGGATCTCAGTTGTTACATTGTGCTTTCTGAGGTGATCATATCCTTGCATAACCCCGGAGAAGGTCGATCCCCCCTCTGCTGTGGTACGGTATTTATCATGATATTCCCGCGGACCGTCGATACTGATCCCGACAAGGAAGTTCTCATCTGAAAGAAACCTGCACCAGCTATCATCAATAAGAGTTCCGTTGGTCTGTATCCCGTTGATGATCTTATACCCGGCAGGCAGGTGTTTCTTCTGGAGCCTTATGGCTTTCCTGTAAAAATCAATTCCGGCAAGTGCCGGTTCCCCTCCGTGCCAGGAGAACATGATAACCTTGTCTGTTGCTGCTTCTATATGCTGGATGATATATTTTTCCAGGATCTCATCTGCCATCCGGTGCAATCCGACTTCCGGATAAAGAGATTTTTTTTCAAGGTAGTAGCAATAGCTGCAGCGCAGGTTGCAGTCTGCACCTGCAGGTTTTACAAATATCTGAAACTCCCGATCCATTAATCAAATTTAATTTCCTGGTGAACCTTTGTGTCCCTGCCTGCCGGCAGGCAGGTTAGCGCCCTGGTGGCTGTTTTTCCCCATCTGATACTCTTCAATTCTGTGTCCTGAACAGACATTCTTATCCTCCACTCAACCGGATAATAATTATTCAGCCTGTAACCTATGTTATTAATAAACCCGAGGTTTACTCCTTCATAAGATGCAATATTCCATCCTGATGGAGCATTAGCTGACCTTATATTATCCCGCCGCAGGTAACTGAGCGCATCTGCATATCCAATATTAAGTGTATTAAATACACTTTTTCTCAGGTATACCGACATTGCAAGTTCATGTGAGGGGACGTAATTCTTTTTCTTAAGGGTGCATACTTTCGTTCCGGACTTGATTATTTTCAGAGATCCTGAAAGCTGTGCATATTCGTTATTGCTGCAGGGTATTGAAATCAGCTCGTCATTTATCCTTGCTGAACTATCCTCGCTGAAATAAGTTAATTCAGCTATAATATTGATTTCATTCTTTCCCGGTTTCCTTTCCCTGCCCTGAGGCTTGCCCATATTGGCGGACCTGTTTTTATCTTTCTTCCTCAGGACAGAAATAAAAAGTCCCTCACCTTCTGTCCTTCCCGGATAAAATCCATATCCTTCAATCCCCTTGTAATCAATTACAGTAATGCCTTCAAATCCTGTTACATCCAGTTTTACTGTTTCTGCTTCATGCTTTTCCGCAAGCCATTTTATGTTCCTTTCATTTTCATCAGGATTGAATGTGCAGGTGCTGTAGATCAAAATACCTTCTTCCTTCAGTGAGGGCCAAGCATCACTCAATATCCGTTTCTGACGTTCGCAGCACAGAAAGGCATTATCTTCTGACCACTCATTTATCGCTATCTGGTTGTTGAACATTCCCTCTCCCGAGCATGGAGCATCAATAAGCATGACATCAAAAAATCCACCAAGCCTGCTGAATGCTGAAGGATCGCTTTGAGTCACAATGGCATTTGACAATCCCCACTTTGTAAGGTTTTCTGCCAGGACTGATGCTCTCGTTTTTATAACTTCATTTGCCACCAGAAAACCATTGTTGCAGATCAGTTCTGACAGGTGGGTGCTTTTACCGCCCGGAGCTCCGCAGAGATCAAGCACCCTGATGTTTTTTCTGTCTCCGTTAATCTGCCTGAATACTTGTTCCAGGAACATTCCGGAGGCTTCCTGGGGATAATAGCAGCCGGCATGGAAAAGCGGATCAAGGGTAAAAGAAGGGCGTTCCCTGATATAGAATCCATTTCTGCACCAGGCAACAGGTTCACAGTTTTCAGGTGTATTATTCCATTTGACAGGGTTGATCCGGATACTTACCGGCGATGGTTCCTTAAGTGCCTTTAAAAGTACTTCAGAATCAATATAATGCTGTGAGCTGATTCTTTGTATGAACTTTTCAGGATACATTGTCCGTCACGCAATTGTATATATTCTTATCATTCAGTGTCGCTTGTCCCGGTCATAACCTGTTTGCCGGAATGTCTTCGCCATATGTAATAAACCGGGATTCCAATGATAACTATTATCAGCCCCGGGAATGTATAATTTGGCTTATAAATGAGAAGGATGACCATTATTAATACTGTTGTCAGAATATAAATTGCCGGGATCACAGGATATCCGAATGCCTTATACGGCCTTGGGATATCCGGCCGTTTAACCCGCAGGACAAAAATTGCAAGGATAGTAATGGTAAAGAATAACAGCACGGCAAAGATCACGTAATCGAGCAGGTCACTGTATGTTCCTGACAGACACAGTAATACAGCCCAAACTCCCTGTATGGCAATTGCAAATCCAGGTACCCCGAACTTATTTATTTCTCCGACTTTCTTAAAGAACAGACCGTCCTTTGCCATTGCATAATATACACGCGGCGCTGCAAGTATAAGGCTGTGATTACAGCCGAAAGTACTGATCATTATGAAGACAGCCATTATTATAGCTGCGTAATCGCCAAAAACCACTGACATTGCTGAGGTTGCAACCCTGTCGTCTGTTGCATACTGGATCCCCCTGCTGAGCACATCCGTTCCATCAGGCGATCCCATAACCGGTAAAATCTTTATATAAACAAAGTTGGTAATGAGGTAAATGACCGAAACGATAAGTGTACCGAAGAAGAGGCTCAGGGGAACATTCCTCCTGGGATTTATAACTTCTCCTGAGATATAGGTCACATTGTACCAGGCATCAGATGCAAACAATGATCCTACCAGGGCTGTTCCTACTGCAGCAATGATCCCGAATCCGGCAAGCGGAATCACCTGGTTATCAGATCCGACCTGGCTTGCTTTCCAGAATATTTCTTTGTTGATCTCGAGTGAATTTATACCCTCTATCGCAAAAAAGCCAATGAGAATAAATCCCAGAAGGGCAATCACTTTTGTCGAAGAGAAGATGTTCTGCACAGTCTTTCCAGTTACAATCCCCCTTGTGTTGAGCCATGTGAGAAAAGTGATCATGGCAATTGCCACTACCATGGTGCTCGTAATATTTAAAGGCCCGATATGAACCAGGATGCTCTTATCTGATACCCAAGGTATAAGCACCCCTGTGAATTTTGCAAAAGCCACAGCAACGGCCGCAATTGAGCCGCACTGGATAACAAGAAATGTTGTCCATCCGAAAAGGAATCCTATAAGGGGATGATAAGCCTCTTTCAGGTATACATATTGCCCTCCGACATGAGGCATCATGGAAGCCAGCTCACCATAGCTTATTGCACCAATGATCGTAATGATACCTGTTATCAGCCATACTACCATCAGCCATCCGGGTGATCCAACATTCCTGGAAATGTCAGCGCTTACAATGAAGATGCCGGAGCCTATCATGGCTCCTGCTACAATTGATATTCCATCGAAAAGATTTACACGTTTCTGTAGGAGGTGGTTCTCTGAAGGCATTGGCTGTCTGATTCAACTATTTAACTGAAAACCTGTATACCGTCCTGGAAGTAAAAGTATCACCAGGATTCAGTACAGTTGATGGAAAATCAGGATGATTAGGACTGTCAGGATAGTGCTGTGTTTCAAGGCATAAGCCTGACCTGTAATTATATGGTTTGCCGCCATGACCAATAAGGCTGCCATTAAGGAAGTTGCCGCAATAAAACTGGATTGCGGGCTGGTCTGTAATAACCTCCAGCAGTCTGCCGGTAACAAGATCGTACACAGAGGCATCGACCTCCTGATTATTATCCAGTATATAGTTATGGTCGTAGCCCCTTCCCAGCTTAAGCTGATCATAATCTTCGTTGATCCTTTCTCCTACTTCATGAGAGGTTGTGAAATCAAACGGCGTGCCTGTAACAGGGCGTAATTCACCTGTAGGTATAAGGGTAGAATCAACCGGTGTGAATGCGGATGCATTTATCGTAAGCCGATGATCCAGAATATCTAATATACCAGCCCCGTGAAGATTGAAATAGGCATGATTTGTAATATTCAGAACTGTCTTCCTGTCTGAAGTACATTTATAATCCATTACGATTTCATTGTTATCATTCCAGGTATATGTGACTTCAACATCCATATTCCCCGGATAGCCTTCCTCCATATCGGGACTTTTATAAGTGAACTTCACTGCGGGAAATTCCGTTTTTTCCGGTATTTCTGCATCCCATACCACGCTGTGCCAGCCTCCGGGTCCTCCATGAAGTGTATTGAGCCCATTATTAAGCGTGAGGGAATATTCAGTTCCATCAAGACTGAATTTTCCTTTTGCTATCCTGTTCGCATAGCGGCCGACAACAGAGCCGAAAAATGGATCACCATTCATCATTTCTTCAAATGTATCAAATCCGAAAGTGACATTTTCTTTTTCACCTGTTCTGTCAGGAACCTCAATCCA
>CAZGGZ010000003.1:70146-77683 GCA_964525415.1 uncultured Rikenellaceae bacterium
AGTGAGGCTTCCGCCCCGTTGCGCCAGCAGTATCTTACGGATACAGGTTCAGGTACCAGGGGTGAATAAACCACCACTTCGTTTTTTACAATACCTGCACTTGCCATGACATATTTACCGTCCTTCCCGGCAATTTCAAATTCCCTGAGACGTCCGTTCTTTGCAGCAAGTCCCTGTTCAGCATTATCAAACTGTATTTTAACTGTACTGCCATCAACGGTCATTGATCTGTAGACTGGTCCGTTGCAGTTAGTTTTTATCCCATAATCATAATTGAGAGCAAGTGCTGCCAGCCTTTCTCCGACCTCTTTCTTATAAGGAGGGTGGATGTTCATTACAGTAGCAATATCAAGAGTTACTGCCATTCCGGTTCCGGGAAGCTCAAGGGCTGCTTCCTGCGCTTCACGGAGGAAAGCTGATTCTGTGGAATCAACATGAGAATAAACGTATGGTGCTATCTGGACATAATAAAACGGGAAATCCTTTATACCCCATGCATCGCGCCAGTTCTGTATCATTAGGGGAAAAATCTTTTTATATTGTTCTGCCCTGCCTACATTTGACTCTCCCTGGTACCAGATAGCGCCTTTTATCGGGTATTTAACTACAGGATTGATCATCGCATTGAATAGTGCAGCAGGTGTGTATGCACTTATAGACGCCGGTCTTTTCTGAGCGAAAAATTCATTTTTTGAATGGTCAAACACAAAGAATTTATTGCCGATCAGTTCAGCTGATGGCTGGTAACTCCATTCACCTTCTATACTTACAGAAGCCTTTTTGCTGCCCTTCACCGTTATTTTCATCGATCCGGGGAATCCATAGATCCCGCCGCCACCCTGGGTATCCATCACCCTTACAGCAACAATGTTCATACCTTCATTTACCAGTGCCCCCGGAACATCATAATCCCTTGATACCTGCCAGAAACCTGATTCTTCAGTTGCACCGACCAGAGTTCCGTTAAAATAAGTACGGTCCATATCATCGATCGGACCCAATGAAAGTACCAGGTCTTTACCTTTGCAGTTTGCAGGCAGCTCTACGTTTTTCCGGAACCAGACAGCACCGTCAAATTGACCCATGGCTCTTTCGAACTGACCGGGGAGATTCATTGATGGCCAGGAACTGTCATCATAATCAGCCGAGGGAACGTTTTCATCATTGAAATTCAGGTTTTTCCATTGGTCACTGCCTGACAGCCCTGCCCCGATCTGCTTGTGCCCTTCCATCCACACCTGGTATTCATGCTGCAGCGGAGCCGATTCCCGCATCGATTTTATTTCATTGACAAACTCGCCTGCTCCTTCAAGAGCCGTCGATGATATCCATGATTCAGCAGGTGTCCCGCCCCATGCTGATTCAATCAGTCCTATCGGTACATGAAGTTCATTGTAGAGCGTCCTGCCGAAGAAGAGTGCTGTTGCACTGAATTGTTCAACAGCAGACGGACCGCACATTTCCCATCTTCCGGTGCAATCCTCAAGCGGTTCACCTGATATCTTTCTCTGTACATTGAACAGTCTGATCTCCGGAAGTATGGATGATTCAATAGTTCTGGCAGAGTTCATTATTGTGTCATTAGGAGGCCATCCCGCAAGCGGCATTTCCATATTCGACTGCCCCGAACAGAACCAGACCTCACCTGCCAGGATATTATAAACTATGATGCTGGTATCTTTGCACGATATGGTCATTGTATAGGGACCACCGGCTGACGGGGCAGGTATTCTGACTGACCATTTCCCGTCCGGGCCGGCTTTCGTTTTTGCCACCTGGTCCCAGCTTGCAACAATACTTATCCTGTGTCCCGGAGCTGCCTTTCCCCAGATCGTTGCATCTGTCTTCTGCTGAAGCATCATATCATCGCCTATCAGGGATGGTAACACCAGGTTTGAAGGTGTTTTCTGACAACCTGACAAGGCAATCACCAGAATTAAAAAAATATAAGTCTTTTTCATTTTATTACTATTTTTCTATGATTAGCTCTTTACCATTATAAGAAACAACAGCATGGGGATGTGCTTCGGGATTAAAAGCAAATGGCTTGTCTTTGCTTATCCAGATAATATTGAATGTCCTTGATTTCAGCATACCTTCATATTCCCCCTGCCTGTCACCGATTTTAAGCTTCCCTGTTTTGTTGTCGAAGCTGAATTTTATAGCGCTGCATTCTCCCTGCTCATAGTTGTAATTTATACCTTCATCCTCGTATAATGTGAAAGCACAATCTTTTCCCGTATAAACATAAAGAGTCATCGGATCAGCCGGTTTTTCGTCCGTAAATTGTATTTCAGGTCCGACGGGGATTATTGAACCTTCCCTGACAAACAAGGGCATGCGTTCATACGGGGCATCTGCGTTGAGCCTCTGCCCGCCGCTGAAATATTTTCCTGTATAGAGATCATACCAGCCGCATGTTTCCGGAAGATAAACCTCTCTCGATCGTGCTTTGTAACTGTAAACGGGTGCGACAAGTATTGACGGTCCGAACATGTACTGGTCGCCGATGCTTTCAACTTCTTTATCGCTTCCGAAATCCATAACCATTGCCCTCATAATTGTATAATCGTTGAAATATGTTAGCCCGGCGAGTGAATATGTATAAGGCATCAGGTAATATCTCAGCCTGTCATAATAAACCATGCTTTTATAGGCAGGATGTCCTTCAGGTGAAATGTTGAATACTTCGCGAAGAGGATACTGTCCATGGCTTCTGAACAACGGGCAGAATGATCCGAACTGGTACCAGCGCGTATTCAGTTCTCTCCATTCCTCAAGATCTTCAGAACCTTCCCGGGCTCTTGTATATCTTCCTTCAACGCAAAAACCTCCGATATCAAATGTCCAGTACGGTATACCAGACATTGCATAATTAAGCCCTGCCGGGATCTGAGCCTTCATATCTTCCCATCTTGTACCGATATCTCCGCTCCAGGTTGCAGTTGAATATCTCTGAAGTCCCGGGAATCCTGATCGTGTAAGAAGAAATACCCTTGTCTCAGGATCTGCCGAGCGCTGGCCATAATAAATAGCCATTGCATTGACAAGGGCATATGTATTGAAGTATTTTGCTGAAGGACCGAGCGCGGTCGGTGTTGTTAGTTTTTTACGGTATTGGATACTGGCATTTGACAATATATCAGGTTCTGAGGCATCCATCCACCATGCATCAAATCCTTTAGTATAGAGATGCTCCTTCATCTGGTTCCAGAATAGCTCCCGCGCCCCGGGGCTGTAAGCGTCATAGAAGGATCCTATATAACCTTTTCCTATCCAGTCCCTTATGCTGTCGTTCACAGCCTGCCGGTACATCCATCCTCTTTTATCAAATTCCCTGAAATGTTCAGTTGTATAATAGAATTTAGGCCAGACTGAGATCATGATCTTTGCATTCAGCCTGTGTACCTCATCAACCATTCCTGCAGGATCGGGGAAGAATTTCGGATCAAATTCATGTGATCCCCACGAATCAACAGGCCAGTAGGACCAGTCGAGCACGATATTGTCGAGCGGGATATTCCTTCTGCGATACTCCTTTACCACATCCAGAAGCTCTGTCTGGGATTTATAGCGTTCACGGCTCTGCCAGAAGCCTAATGCCCACTTTGGCATTATGGGAGCTTTGCCGGTCAACGATCTGTAGCCGCTGATCACTTCATCAATATTGTTCCCTCTGATAAAGTAATAATCTATCTGATCACCCATTTCCGATAAAAGAGACAAAAAACCCTGATCCGAAGCAGGACGCGGGCTCAGCGCCTTGAGTCCGATATATGATACTCCTCCGTCGGGCTTCCATTCAATGCGGATTGGGTATTGCCTGCCAGCTTCCATATTCTTCCTGAATTTGTATGTATTCGGATTCCAGGCAGTTCTCCATCTTTCAGCCACAACAGGTTCATCTTCGATAAACACTTTTATATATCCTGCATAGTAAAGCTTAAAATAGTACAATCCGGTTTCTGCAGGTTCAATTTTCCCGGTCCATGTAATTGTGGAATTATAGAAAGGAAATTTCTCCGGGAAATTCTTTATCGTTTCAAGATTCTCATAATCCACCAATGACTCTTTCCGCTGTACAAATATCCTTTCAGGATCAGAATTGATGTAATAAGTGGCAGTTAATCCTCCCTCTCCGCCATTATCATCATAAAGCTTAAAGAGATCCATCTGTGAATAATCCCTCGGATCACCGAATTTTGTCAGTGAATAATTATCCCAGAGAAGTCCGTAATTTTTATTTGACACAACAAAAGGTATTGACACTTTTGTATTGTACTGGTAGAGTATTTCATTCAGTCCCTTATAATTGAATTCATCGGACTGGTGCTGCCCCAGCCCGTAGAATGCCTCATCTTCCGGTGATTCAAACACCTGGTGCAATGAATAGCCGTCCGTTCCCTCAACTGAAAAGGGTTTAAATGATTTCCCTCCGTACTCCGGCTCCTTAAGGATCGTATTGTAATTCTTATCATAAAATACTATCTGCCCTGATGAAAGCGATACCCTCGCATTGATCTCTGAGGTTGAGACCGTAACACTGTCATTGTTTCCTTTCACCCGGAAAACAGGAAGAGTCAGGTTCCTGTTTTCTGCAATAATCAGGCTTTTGTCATCTGAAAATCCATTTACGGGTGAGGCAACCACATGAATTATCCGGTCATTTATCACATCCAGCTTTATCTTCCTTGTATCCTTTCCGGTCTTACCCTTCAGGTTTACAATGATCCCTGATGTTGTTTCCTCCCAGGATTCCTTGATGCAGCCTGTAAGCAGCAGTCCGGGAAGGATAAGTAATAATAGTTTTTTCAACATACCGGTAATCAATTTAGGTTATGGTCAAAACTTAAATAATCAGTAGTGAAGATGAACTTCCGCTTCAATTTCCGTAAGAAGATCGTTCCTGCAAACATCAGCTTCAATAAATACTGCCGGCACCGATGGAAAATGTTCATTGCATACTGCCCTCACAATTCCGAAATCCTTCTGGTGTCTGATATATACCCGCAGCAAACCAAACTTCATCGAATACCGGGTTCCTTCAGGTACACCCTGACATACTCTGTCAGCATCTGTGAGCTTCCTTATATTCTCGATTGTTACCAGGGTTTGCTCCTTAACATTATCCTTTCCTATCGTCGCCTGCCCGATAATTGAGGCTGTTCCCGAAATGTAAAGTGCTGCGTTTCCTTTATATGCAATGATCAGTGCCCGCTCAAACTGCGGTGGTTGTTTTTTTACTTTGCCTGAATTTTTTACGCCTTTCAGCACTTTCTGCCCGTACTCATACGCATTTACCTGGTTAGGATTGCTTAGCCCCCGGATCCTCACAGATTCATCAGGTTTAACAGCGCAGAAATCAATTATCACACTATCAGATTTCTGACCAATCCCGGTTGCTGCCGGATAACCGGTGACTGTCCTGTACCGGTCATAGTATTCGCTTCTTACCTCATTAAATACCTGGTAATTCTGGAATCCTTCCCTGATTGTAAGAATATTACCAATATAATTCCACTGCCGTATGATATGGTTAAGTGACATATCTTCCTGCTCCAGAAGAGCAACCGCCTGATCAAAAGCATGTTCAGCCGCTTTTCTTGTGTCTTCTGAAAAAAAGCCGCTGCCAAGACCTGCTCCCCAGACCTCTTTGCCCCATTCTGTTCTTATTACGACATAAGGAATTGAATCATAGAATTTCGTTGTGATATCCTTCGTACCGTTTATAATATAGAGGGCTTCCACATTTACTTTCCATGGTTTCTCCGGAGGATGGACAGTAATACTTATTGCCGGCGTCTGGTCATTGAAAGATTCAATAACCGTACTTATTATTTTCTCACGGAATTTAAGATATGATCCCTTTTCGGTAAGAGCTGTAAAAACATTCAGTTTGACCAGTCTGTTTCCTTCAACCTGTTTATTTCTGATCTGGTTCAGACACTGGATCCATTCCTCCTCAATGCTCCCCTTCTCTGACGGCTGATAAATACAATATTCCCTCATCATCCAAAATATCCTTTCAGCTCAAAAATAACATTTTTAGAACAGGATTCTTTCAATTCATTTCATAAATACCGGGTTCAGTGCCTGTCCCGCGTGGTACCGGGTTTCCGAAAAAATCAGAAACAGGAAGATTTTTACCTGTACCGGATTCAATAGCAATACCCTTGTCTTTCAAGGGAGAATCAGGCTTTAAAGTATAACGGCGCAAAGTGTTAAGCTTATACGGATCAGTAATGACGGGATTTAACGGACCGGAGAATTTTGGATCTGCTTCTGTACCCATGACCTTGCCCTCCTTCATTTCCTGCCCTGTTGCTCTAGCCCAGGCTGCAAGAGAGCTATACCCCATGAGGTTAATTGCTCCATCCGGATCCCACCAGACATTTCCCAAAAAAGAGCTTCCTGAATTACTCCCGGAGAAGAAGCTGCTGTCGCACATAAAGATATTATTGCAGAAAACAAAATTCTCATGTGAGGATGCATTTTCAAAGCTTATTACAGGCGCTTTAAAGTTGTAAATCACATTATTATATATCATGCAGCCAGTAAGCTGCCTGCTTTCATTTGATCCGTTCCATATGAAAATGCTTCCTGCCCCTTCTGTGGTATGGGCATCATTATAACTTATGCAATACCTGATTATATTACCTGACCAGTCAGAAGCTCCCGGATACTGGAACAGTCCATATCCGGCACCCTGGTTTTCGTAGGAAAGACAATACTGAATTATTGAATTCGTGACCCCTCCGTCAAGGTCAAATCCTCCGCCATCCTTGGCTCCCGGTGAAGTTTTGTTCTTGTAGCTTATACAGTATTGAATAATAATATGATCACTCTGCCATGTCCAAATACCGACAGGCCCGTTCCCGAGCCGCGGCATATCCCAGCCGTTGTTGGTCGCCGTGCAATGGTCTATAATCACACTATCGGAAACGCCTACCAGGATTCCATTTCCACTATGATTGTCAAGAATTGTGGGATCCCCTGCATTATTTTCAGCCATGCAGTCCCGGATCAGGATATTGCCGGACCGCTTCAGTCCGGATCCAATTACATTAATCCCGCAAAAACCGTTATCAGCAGCAATCACCTTCTTTATCTCAACATCACGGCAATCATATAATTCAAGACCTGATTTCTGAAAACCTTCAGCTCTGATATATTCAATAACACAGTTTTCTGAGCTTACAAGGGAAAAACCATTTGTGACATTCCCGGTCTTTCTGCCATTGCCCCTGATATCGAAATTGTTTACCCTTATGTTTCTGCAGTTTTCGATCCTTATTGCTTCTCCGTTTCCCCCGTTTATCAATGCTCTGTCTTTCCCTGTTGAACTTACAAATACAGGATCTGAATCACTTCCTGATGCGTTCCTTATTATCAATGTCCCCTCATAGGCTTGTCCCCCGGCAAAGCAGACATTCTTTACCCTGCTTTCCATAAGTTCATTAAGCCTGGCAATTGTTCTGACAGGATTTTTAGCATCCCCCGTGTTTGTATCTCTGCCTTTCTTCCCGTCAATGAAGTA
>CAZGGZ010000003.1:77783-80201 GCA_964525415.1 uncultured Rikenellaceae bacterium
AGGAGCAGGAAGCGGATGTGCGCTTTCAGTCGTGAAAGGAAGCCACACCATCATCTGTCCGGGTCCCCGGTTGTTCCATAAAGCATAGGGGATCAGTGTTACATATTCTTCAGTCAGCCTTTCGATCTTTCCGTCAAGTGTTCTCTTTGTCTGGAATCCTCTAAGTTTAACAACCTGGGTTCCATTGAGAAGTGAAGGAACATATTCAGTTGTTAAGAGTGATTGTTTATCAAATACCAGATTAAGAATATTTCCGGTGTTATTATCAGGCCATTCGGCACAATAGATAACTGGACCTCTCTGAACTGCCATTTTACCGGCATCCTCCTTTATCCGTTCATCGGCAATCACCTTGCGCACAGGCATGGGAAGATTAAGACTTATACGGTCACCTTTTTCCCATCTCCTTTCAATTTCTGCATATCCGTTTTCAGGTTCCGCTTCAACAGGTTCACCATTAAGTAAAATTGTGTATGGCTCATTATTCTGATCATCAAACCTGTAGAGGTTTCCCGGCATAGCCTCGTTAAGAGCCCAACCGGGGATGCGGATCTTTAGTGAGAATTTCCTTTCCGATTCAGGGAATACTGAAATTTCTGTCTTGCCATCCCATGGGAAACCGGCTTCCTGTGTTATTCTCACTTTATTCTTTCCTAGTGTAATTTCAGCTTCACCTGAAATGAAAAGATTCACATACAGCTCTTTCCCGGTAACTGCATATATGTATCCCGGGATAGCCGGCACAAATCTTGCGATATTGGAAGGACAGCAGGCGCATCCGAACCATGCGCTGCGCTCATGCTGGCCATTTGATTCAAGCGGATTGGGGTAGAAAAACCTGTCAGCTGACAGTGATACACCTGACAGCATAGAGTTATACAGGGTTTTTTCCAGGATATCAATATATTTTGATTCCCCATGCAGAAGGAAAAGCCTGTGGTTGGTAAATATATCGCCTATTGATGCGCAAGTTTCGCAATAAGCTGACATATTGGGAAGGAAGTAAGGTTCTGCAAAACCCTCATTCCCTCCGGATGCTCCTATACCTCCGGTAATATACATCTTGCGGTAAACCAGGTCTTCCCATATCCTGGTTATGGCATTCAGGTAAGCTTCATCATTATCTATTGCAGCAATATCAGCCATCCCGGAATACATGTAAGTAGCTCTTACCGAATGACCTACGGCTTCAGTCTGATCGACAGGCTTAATGTGTGCCTGGTTGTAAGAACCACCTTCAGGCCCCCTGATATCGAGAAAGAATTTTGCCAGGTCAAGGTATTTCTTTTCACCAGTCACCCTGTAGAGCTTTACAAGACCCATCTCTATAACCTGGTGCCCGGGATAGACTTTAACCTTGTCCCACCCGAAATCCCTGTTCACCAGCTCTGCTGATTTCAATGCTATATCCAGGAGTGTTCTTTTTCCGGTTGCCTGGTAGTGGGCAACAGCAGCTTCATACAGATGTCCGAGATTATAGAGCTCATGGCTGAGTATGGAATCGAGTTCCCACCTGTTGGGGCTTGCCCATTCATGGAGCCCCTTCCCTCCATGCATTTCTGCAATTGTACGGTTTGTATAAAGGTAACCGTCATCTTCCTGGGCCATTCCGATTTTATAAATAAGGGTGTCGATATAAGCATCCAGCCTGGGATCAGGATTTGTCTGAAGAGAATATGCGGCTCCTTCGATTATCTTGAACACATCGGAATCATCAAAAGGATAGATGGTAAGGAATCTTCCTGTGTCAAGACCGGCAGCAATCTCGAAGTTTTTCACCCTGCCTGTTGATTCACAGTATGAAAACGCGATCGGGATCGTTACATCAGCATTCTTTTTAATCCTTGGAGCCCAGAAATCATCATTAAGCTTTACCGATGTGAAGGGCACCGGCTGAATGGGGTAATCGCCGGATTTTGATTTATCCGAGCAACCTGAGCTAATGATGATGAGAACTGCAATTACTATTATTGATCCTAATAGGTGTTTCATTATTGATTATTTACTTAACTCTAACACAATCACAGATTTTGGAGGCATGGTTATTGTCAGTATTCCATCTTTCAGTTTAAATCCGCTAAATGAGGCAGGCTTGACTGTTTCAGGATTTTCAAATGTATTGAGTGCAGCCATTTTATTTGCTGTAAGTACTTCTCCTGTAACTCTCTTAAAGCTGTCTCCTATTACAGGGCAGGTTAGCGTGATCTCCTTATTCGGATTAAGGTTTGCCAGAGAAACATGCATTTTACCATCTTTATCCACTGATGCTGAAGCTGAAATGGCAGGAATCTTCCTGTCACCAACCACATAATCTTCACAACGGAGATCCGTATTGATAAGCTGGGCTTCCTGGTGAACCCTGAACATCCTGAAAACATGATATGTGGGAGTGAGCACCATCTTGTCCTCTTTTGTAAG
>CAZGGZ010000004.1:0-3711 GCA_964525415.1 uncultured Rikenellaceae bacterium
TGGCAGTATGTTGATAATCAATATAGTATTAAGATGTGTATAAAGGGTAGTGCTTCGCAAGGAGGGGGAGTTAATATGTTGTATAACAATTGATTTATATTGTTTTAGCCCCCTGCCCTACGTCAGTAGGGAAGGGGGTTGGGGGAAGGGTACATGTATTCCTCTACACCACCCCCATATCCAGCATAGAATTTGCTACCTTCAGGAAACCTGCAATATTTGCGCCTTTAACATAATCTATATAGCCATCTTCTAGTTTTCCGTGTGTAAGGCACTGTCCGTGTATGTTACGCATTATCTCATGAAGACGGTCGTCAACTTCTTTGCTTCCCCAGCGGAGCTTCATTGCGTTTTGTGTCATCTCAAGTCCTGAAGTTGCTACGCCTCCTGCATTTACTGCCTTTCCGGGAGCAAAAAGGATCTTATTCTTATGAAATTCCTCCACAGCATCCGGAGTGCATCCCATATTTGAAATTTCACCTACCAGCATTACTCCGTTCTTTATAAGTGCTTTCGCCTCATCACCGTTGAGCTCATTCTGCGTGGCGCATGGAAGTGCAATATCGACCTTTACCTCCCAGGGACGTTTTCCTTCGTGGAATTCAACACCTTCAAATGCATAGGAGTATGGTTTAACAATATCCTGGTTGGATGCGCGAAGATCGAGCATATAATCTATCTTCTTTCCCGAAATGCCATCCCTGTCATAAACATAACCATCAGGTCCTGAAATTGTTACAACTTTTGCTCCAAGCTCGGCAGCCTTGAGGGCCGCGCCCCATGCAACATTGCCAAAACCGGATATTGATACGGTTTTTCCCTTGAGAGTCTCATTCTTTGTGGCAAGCATTTCCTGAACGAAGTAAATTCCGCCGAAGCCTGTGGCTTCAGGACGAATGAGCGATCCGCCCCAGTTGGTTCCCTTGCCTGTGAGAACACCGGTATGATCTCCCTTGAGTTTTTTATACATACCGTAGAGATATCCTATTTCACGCCCGCCAACACCAATATCACCGGCAGGAACATCTGTTTCAGGACCTACGTATTTCCAGAGTTCCAGCATGAATGACTGGCAGAAACGCATCACCTCGGCATTCGATTTTCCTTTTGGATCGAAATCGGAACCACCCTTGGCGCCGCCCATCGGGAGGGTAGTAAGAGCATTCTTAAAGATCTGCTCAAAGCCAAGGAATTTAAGTATTGAAAGAGTCACGCTCGGGTGAAACCGGAGACCTCCTTTATATGGCCCGATAGCGTTATTGAACTGTACCCTGTAGCCAAGATTCACCTTCACATTGCCTTCATCGTCTACCCATGGCACTTTAAAAGTGAAAATGCGGTCAGGTTCAATTATCCTTTCAATGATGTTTGCCGTGTCGAACTGGGGATTCTCATTGTATACTTCCTCAATGGATTCAAGTACTTCCCTTACAGCCTGTAAGTACTCAACCTCGCCGGGATGCTTCTTCTCGAGGTTGTTCATAATCTTATCTACGTTCATGATATAATAATATTTTAGGTTATTGATTTTATCTAAAGAAATCCAAAGTTCTCGTCTATTTTATTCATTAAAAATGATTTAACTCATGTTATGCTTTGGGTGCATATGCATTGAGCGACATAAACAGCTTCGACCGTTGTTCCTTATTAAGTGCACTGATGTAAACCGGAGGATATTTTGCCACTCCCTGACCCATCTGCTGAAAAAGAATGACACTTTTGACGACGCCGAATAATTCTGTTTCAGTTTTGTATCCGGCAAATGTCCTCTTGCTGATCTCAACCGAGTTCTTTTTGCCACCGACAATCCCTGCAGTAAAATACCTTAACACCAGTCTGTCTCCCTCATCTGAGAAGAAAACAAACTGGTAATTAAGTATCCATGGAAGAAAAGCGACAAAAAGATAGATGGCAACCAGGATGATTGTCCATGCAGTATCACTCATTCCGAGCAAGGGGAATTTGATCAGCTTTGCAGCATACGTAAGGGCAATATATGCCAGGAACAGAACCGTTGCAATGAAAAGCTTGATCCTGACGCCAATTATTGTTTTACTGTTATCGAATGTCATGTTTGAGGATTTTGGTAAACTTAATCTGTTTTTCTTGAAATCTTAACGTTTTGTTTTAAAGAATTCATTTATAAGATCCCTGCATTCATTCACCATTATTCCTGAAACCACTTTGGTTTTAGGATGCAACAGGCGACCTTTAACCCTGGTATATCCTTTTTTCTCATCATCTGCACCGTAAACAAGCCCTGATGCCTGGCTCCAGCCTGTTGCAGCGGCACACATGGCACACGGCTCCAGCGTGACATAAATGGTGCATCCCGGGAGATATTTCCCTCCCAGCCAGTTCGTTGCAGCAGTGATTGCCTGCATCTCAGCATGTGCTGTCGGATCCCTGAGAGTCTCGGTAAGGTTGTGTGCCCTGGCAATGATTGTATCCCTGCACACAACAACAGCTCCAACCGGAATCTCCTGCTTCTCAAACGCCTTGCGTGCCTCATCGAGAGCAGCCTTCATATATATCTTGTGTTTGTTAACCGGCATAACAATTCAAAAGTGGTTAAAAAATTTTAATTTTGTGGAGATCTAAATGAAAAAGAATGTACAGGACACACACATGCGGAGAGCTTTCATTGAAAGACACGGGCAGGGAAGTAACCTTATGCGGATGGATTCAGAAATCGAGAGATCTCGGCGGGATGACATTTGTTGATCTGCGCGACCGCTACGGAATAACACAGCTGGTATTCAACATGGATACTGATAAGGAACTCTGCGGGCAGGCAAGGAAACTGGGACGTGAATTTGTTGTGCAGGCAAAAGGAAAAGTAAGGGAACGCAGCAACAAGAACCCTAAGATTCCTACAGGTGAGATAGAGATAGATGCTGCTGAACTGAACGTGATAAACAAAAGTGAATTGCCCCCGTTTACGATTGAGGAAGATACAGACGGCGGCGAGGAGCTGAGAATGAAATACAGGTATCTCGATCTCCGAAGAAACTCTGTTAAAAACAATATTATCCTCCGTCATAAAGTTGCTCAGGAAGTCCGTAGGTTCATGGATTCCGCAGGCTTTGTTGAGATTGAGACTCCTGCACTCATCAAATCAACTCCTGAAGGCGCCCGCGATTTTGTTGTGCCGAGCAGGATGCAACCCGGAACATTCTATGCATTGCCGCAATCTCCGCAAACACTTAAGCAGCTTTTGATGGTTGCCGGATTTGACAGGTATTTCCAGCTTGTCAAATGTTTCCGCGATGAAGATCTGAGGGCTGACAGACAACCGGAATTCTCCCAGATCGACTGCGAAATGTCATTTGTTGAAAGAGACGACATACTTGACACTTTTGAAGGTCTTGCAAAATATCTTTTCAAACAGATCAAAGGAATCGAGTTCAGTGAGCCATTCCTTAAGCTTCCATACCGGGAGGCAATGAATAATTACGGCACCGATAAACCCGACCTCCGCTTCGGGATGAAATTCAGGGATCTGACCGGTGTTGTAAAACGACACGGTTTCCAGGTATTTGACAATGCGGAATATATAGCAGGTATCTGTGCTGAAGGATGTTCTGAATATTCAAGGAAGCAGATTGATGAACTCACAGAGTTTGTCAAACGTCCGCAGATTGGCGCAAAAGGTCTTGTCTACCTGAAACATGGCACGGACGGAACCCTAAAATCCTCAGCTGATAAATT